>DASXEF010000410.1:0-6404 GCA_036490255.1 Kofleriaceae bacterium | reverse complement strand
GCCGTCGTTCGGCTGGATGCTCTATCGCTCGGGCTATGCGACCAAGCACGGCCAAGATCGGATCGCGCGCGTCACGATCCGCCACGCGGGATTCCTCGAGGCGTTGACCGGCGCCGTGCCGTCGTCGTACCAGCCCGAGCTCTACGCGTCGCAATCGGAGTGGAGCATCGCGCTCAAGCGCAGCGACGCGCGCTACCAATGGGATCCGGATCGCGACCTCGCGTTGCGACCGCTGCCACGGCGCGCGCTGCAGCTCGGCATCTCGGGCTCGCTGATCCGGCGCTACGCCGCAGAGTGGATCATCCGCATCGCGGACGTGACCGATCTCGCCCACGCGATTCGCGACGCCGTCGCGGCGCAACGCACGCCGCCCGAGGTGCCGATCGAACGCGCGTATCCGGTGCCACCCGCGATCGCGCGCCAGCTCGGCGTGGCCTAGACCGAATCTATTGCTACGCCGCCGGGCTCTCGATCCCTACGTTGTGGGCCGGATGCACGACGAGCTCGACCAGATGCGACGGCAGATCAAGCGGCTCGGCTGGGCACTGGCCGGCGCGATGACGAGCTTCTTCATCGCGTATTTTCTCGGCCGCGCCGGCGACGACGAGCGCTTCGGCCGCATGCGCGACGCGCCATCGGCGGATCGGATGGTGCTGTACTGGATCGTGTGTGCGGCATCGTTCGTCGCGATCGTCGCGCTCTTCGCCCGGCGCTCGAGTCGCATCGACGCCTACAACGCGCTGATCGTCGCGACCGATCCGCGGCTCGAGGGCGACCACATTCCGATCATCAAGACCTAGTGCAATACGCGATCGCCGAGCCGCGTTGATCCGCGGTGCGTGCCTGCCTGGCGCTATTGCTCTTGCTCGCGACGACCGCGCGCGCCGATACCGGCCTCGCCGAAACCGCGCGCGTGCTCGCCGGCAAGAGCGCGTCGTACGCCGACTACGCCGAGCAAATCGAATCCAGCTGGAAGCAGTTTCAGCAGCCGAACCTCGAGCGCATGCGGACGTGGTGGACCGGGCGCGCGCCGGCGAAATACTCGACGGTGTTCTATCCGTTCAGCGGGCCGGATATCGGCAACGCGCTCGCGTTCTTCCCCGATGCCGATTCGTATCTCATGTTCGGCCTCGAGCCGCCGGGGACGATTCCGGACTTGAAGGCGATGGACGACGACGCGATCGCCGCGGGCTTGAACGAGCTCAAGGCGTCGCTGAGCACGATCCTGCAAGTGAACTACTTCTTCACCAAGGCGATGGAGAAGAAGCTGGGCAACGGCTCGTTCAACAGCATCAGCAGTTTGCTGCTGTTCTTTCTCGCCAGGACCGATTGCGAGGTGACCGGGGCGCGGACCATCGCGATCGGTCCACGCGGCGCCGTCATGCGCGCAGACGATTCGCGCGCGCTCGTTCCCGGAATCGAGATCACGTTCCGGCGAGCCGGCGGCAAGGTGCAGACCGTCCGCTACTTCATGCTGAACGTCGCGGACGCCTCGCTCGCGAAGAGCTCGCGCGACTTCGTCACGTATCTGAAGAACCAGGGACGTGTCGTGACGATGATCAAGTCGGCGTCGTATCTGATGCACAAGGAAGGCATCGAAGAGCCGGTGCACTTCGAGCAGATCCGCTCGCTGATCCTCGGCCAGAGCGACTTCATCGTGCAGGACGACTCGGGCGTGCCACTGAGGCTCTTCGCGCGCGACAAATGGAAGCTGCAGTTTCACGGCAGATACGAAACGCCCACGCCGGAGTTCGGCAAGTACCTGCAGCAGGACTTGAGGGTCGAGACGCAGCGGAATTCGACGGGGACGCTGCCGTTCAGCTACGGCTACGCCTACAAGCCGGGCGAGTCGAACCTGATGACCGCGGAGCGAGCTCAGTAATGGCAAGGAGTTGACATGCTCAATGTAAGACAGCTGTGCTTTGGTTTCGTGATGATCGGCGCGTGTGCCGGCCGGCAGCACGCCGGTGACGATCTGATTCCGGTCGCGAAGGCCGTCACGATCTACAGTGCCGGCGGCAGCGTGGTCTCGGGAGTCATCGACTCGACCGCGCTGGGGGCTCGCAGACTTCGGCTGCCCGCCACCGTCTCGGCGATCACGCTCTCGCAGGGCGACCAGAGCTTGAAGTGGTTCACCGTCCAGGCCGTCCCCGAAACCAAGAAAGACGGCACGCACAAGCTCATCGGGCTGCCGTCGCTGACCCCGGGCGAGCTGAAGTTCAACTACGCACTGCCCGACATCACGTGGACGCTCCAGCTCAAGGCCGCGATCGTCGATGCGAAGTCGGTGAGCCTTCAGCTGCTCGCCGTCGTCAACATGAACGCGAACGAGCCGTACAAGAACTGCGACGTCACGCTCGTGCTGAACAACGCGGTCAGCGTGGAGAAGCTCTCGGGATCGACGTTCAAGCTGAGCTCGTTCGACCTCTTCCCGCATCGCAATATCACCTACAGCCTCGGCAACAAGACCGCGGAGTACTCGTTCATCCGCGAGTGGAATGCCGATTCAGGCAAGGACGAAGTCCACGTCTTGCTACAGGCGAAGAACCCGTTCTCGGTCGATCTGAATCAGACCGGCAGCTCGGTCGAAGCCAACGACATCATCGTCGAGGCCGGCACGATCAGCAATCAGAGCGCGCCCGGCGAGCTCGTCTCGCTGCCGGCAGGAATCGACGACACGATATCTACGTTTCGCGCAGTCAAGATCACCGAAGCGACGGACAAGCGACTGTTGCCGTTCAATCACCACATCTCCTACAACCTCATCAATCACTCAGATGAACCGAAGACGCTCAGGCTCGTGACCTCGCGGGTCATGGGCAACGAGCATCGCTCGGTCTATCACTTCACCGAGCCACCGAGCGCCACCCCGGACAACACGCTCGTCTGGATCCTCACGCTCGCGCCGGGCGCCACGCGCACGCTCGAGTTCGACTTCGACGCCGACGTCAAAGACGTCGACGGCGAGAACGGCTTCGAGCAAGGCGGCTAACCGCCCGCGCGCGAGTTGACAGACACGCTGTACCATGTCACAGGTACAGTATGTTGTTTCGCGTGAACCCGGCGGGCGGCCAGCCGTTGTACCTGCAGCTCATGCAGCAGGTCCGGCTCGCGGTCGAGACCGGCGTGTTGAAGGACGGCGACGTGATGCCGGGAATTCGCACGCTCGCCGAAGAGCTCGCGATCAGTCACAACACGATCGCGAAAGCGTATACCGAGCTCGCGCACGAGGGCTTGCTCGAGCTGCGTCACGGATCGGGCGCGTACATCACGGCAAAGAAGCGCGTGCAATCGCGCGCGGAGCACCTCCGGGTCGCCCAGGAGCGGGTTCAACAGCTGATCGTGGAGCTTCGTCGCGCAGGCCTCACCGACGACGAGATCCTGCGCTTGTGCGAGGCCGAGCTCGCGCACGGGAAACGCTCGAGGTCGGCGTGATCGAGACCACGGCGCTCGTCAAACGCTACGGCGCGACGACGGCAGTCGATGGCCTCACCATCACCGCCGAGCGCGGTCGGATCACCGGATTTCTCGGCCGCAACGGGGCCGGCAAGAGCACGACGATCAAGATGCTGCTCGGGATGTTGGCCCCCACGAGCGGTGAGGCTCGCGTGCTCGGCTATCGGATCGACGATCAGAGCGTGGAGATCCGCCGGCGGGTCGCATACGTCGGCGAGGACAAGGGCCTGTACGGCTACATGACCGTCGCCGAGCTCATCCGGTTCACGCGCTCGTTCTACGCCGACTGGGATGCGGCGAACGAAGCGAGGTTACTCGCCCGCTACGAGCTACCGCTCGGCCGCAAGGTTCGCGCGCTGTCGAAGGGAATGCGGACAAAGCTCGCGCTGTTGCTCGCGCTCTCGCGCCGACCGGAGCTGTTGATCTTGGACGAGCCCACCGAGGGACTCGATCCGGTCTCAGTCGAGGAGTTACTCAAAGAGCTCGCAGGGCGCAGCGCGGACGGCACGACGACGTTCTTCTCGTCGCACCAGCTCGAGGACGTGGCGCGAATCGCCGACGACGTGTTGGTCATCGCGCGCGGCAAGCTCGTGCTCGAGAGCTCGCTCGAGGAGGTCCGCGAACGCTACCGCTCGGTCGTCGCGGGTTTCGCCACGGACCCGGTCGAGACCGCGTTCAGCATGCCCGGCGTGCGCAGTACCAAGGTCAGCGGCCGCCAGATCGCCATGCTCGTCACGAGCAATGTCGATGCGGTGGTGCGTCGGGCGCACGAGCTCGGCGCGACGTCGGTCGATGTCGCGGCCGTGAGCTTGCGCGAGCTGTTCCTCGAGCACGTGACGTGATGTGGTTCAAAGCGTGGTGTGAGACCCGCGTGCGGTTCGGCATCGCAGTCGTCGCGATGGCGGCGGTGGCGCGGATGCCGGGCGATGCAGCCGCGACGATCTATCTCATTCTCGCAACGGTGCTCGGCGGCGGCTCGCTGCGCCAAGAGCTCGCACAGCACACCCTGTTCTTCACGCTCGCGCTGCCGGTCCCGCGATCGCACCATCTGATGATTCGCGCGGCGCTCGCGGTCGGGGAAGTGACGGCGGTAACCGGCGTCGCCGCGATCTTGATGTGCTCGCCGGCGGTGCTCGTGCGATGGAGCCCGTGCGGCGTGCTCGCCATGCTCGTCTCACTCGGCTTTTCGACCGCGGTGGCGAACGAGTATGCAGCGTGGCTCGCCGGGTTCGGAACGTTGATGGGCTACGAGGTGGTGATCAATTTCGTCGGGATTCAGGCGCCCGATCTGTATCGAGTCATGGCGAACGGCACGGCAATCGAGCTTGTCGGAATGGTCGTCGTCGCGGCCGCCGTGCTCGCGCTCGCCGATCGCGTGCAGCGCTGGAGGTTGGTGTGAGCATCGCGATCAAAGCGTGGCGCGAGAGCAGGTCGCGGTTCGTGATCGCGTGCTTCGCGATCGCGTTTCTCGCCGCCGTGTTCGTGCTCGCCGAGACGACATTTCGCGCGCGGATGATCGCCGTCGGCGGCTCGGCGATGGACTACAAACGATTTATCGATCTACGGATCTTCACGGGCATCACCCGCGCCGCGTACCTCTTGTTCGCGGTCGTGCTCGCGCTCGGCGGGTTCGTGCGCGAACGATCGCAAGGCACGCTCGCATTCACGCTCGCGCTTCCGATCCCGCGCTCGCATCACGTGATCGCGCGCGCCGCAGTCGGAGTCGCGCAGCTCGTGATCCTCTCGATGATCCCCGCGGTGATCGTCATCGCCCTCTCGCCGGAGCCCTACCCCGCCGCGGCGGCGCTCGCGTGGATTCCGAGCTGGATCCTGGCGGCGACCTGGGTGTTCTCGGCCGCGCTCGTGTGCTCGATCGTGATTCCGAACGAGTACGGGGCGCTCGCGATCGGCGTCGTCGGGCTGCGCCTGGTCGCGCGCATTTCTTTGCCATCGGCCGTGCTCGCGACCACCGCGGTCGCGATGATCGCGCTCGCGATCTGGCTCGGCTCTCGCGAAAGGTTCCGATCATGAAGTGCTTGCTCCTCGTCGCGCTCGTCGCCTGCGGCTCGGCCACGCCGAAATCCGCGCTCCCCACGACGCCCGCCGGCACGCAGTTGCGGTGGGTGCTCGACGGTCTCGCCGCTCCGACCAAGGTCGACGCGGCGGCGATCCAGATCCATTTCGCGCCGAGCTTTCTCGCGAAAGTTCCCGCGGCACAGATCGCGGCCATCTTCGGCTCGATGTCGAAGCTCGTCGTTGGATTCCAGCTCGGCGAGATCGAAGCGAAGTCGCCACGCGAGCTCGTCGCTCACGTCGCGACGGCGCACGACGGCTTCGTGTTTTCGATCGCCACCGACGATCACGGCCAGATCGCCGGCCTGTTGGTTCGGCCCGAGCTGCTGAACTCGTACGATGCCGCGATCGCGAAGCTCGACGCGGGTGCCTCGCAAACCCAGCTGTTAGTCGCGGAGCTCGACCACGGCACGTGTCGGCCGCTCCACGCGCACCACGAGACTGCCGAGCTCGCGATCGGCTCGACGCTGAAGCTCTACGTGCTGATCGCACTCGCCGATCGAATCGCCGAAGGTCAGCTGTCGTGGAATCAGGAGCTCGCAGTGCGCGACGATTGGAAGAGCCTTCCCTCGGGCATCACGCAAGACGATCCAGCCGGCACGAAGCTCACGATCAAGACGCTCGCCGAACGCATGATCTCGATCAGCGACAATACGGCGACCGATCACCTGCTCTACACCGTCGGTCGCGATC
The DNA here is from genome assembly GCA_036490255.1 of Kofleriaceae bacterium. Classification (GTDB taxonomy): domain Bacteria; phylum Myxococcota_A; class Polyangia; order Haliangiales; family Haliangiaceae; genus JABFXX01. The sequence goes on along the minus strand of DASXEF010000410.1, from coordinate 182 downwards.
GCGTCGAAGCCGCGATGCTGACGGCCAAGCACTCCGCACCCGCGCGCAACATCCCGTATCTGTCCACACGCGAGCTGTTCTGGTTGAAGCTCGGCATGACCGCGCAGGAGGTCACCGCATATCGGGCACTCGATCCCGCTTCGCGCCGGAGCTTTCTCGACGGGCTCGCGGGCAAGCATCCG
>DASXEF010000302.1:0-6837 GCA_036490255.1 Kofleriaceae bacterium | reverse complement strand
TGTCCTCGCGCACGCCGACGATCTGATCGAGCGGCAGGTCGACGCGTCCACCGGTCGCTTTCTTGAACACGAGCGTGCGCGTGCCGAGCGCGAGCATGCCGATGCCGAGGACGTTCACGCGTTCGCTGGTGTTGCCGCAATAACGCGCTCGCTCCGGCGCGCGGACGATCGTATCGCCGGCGGCGACGAGCTCGTCGGTCAGCGCCTGCGGCAACGCGTTCATGCGTCGCATGATCGGCAGCCAGATCGCGAGGTTGATCGCCGCGACGACGACCACGATCCCAACCACCATCACCACGATCGAGAGCGGCGACACGTCGCTAACGTATCATCGCCGCAGCCACACGGCGCCGAGCGGCGGCACCGTGATCGACAGCGACAATTCGCGGCCGTGCGCGCGCACCGGCGTCGCTTCGACGCGGCCCATGTTGCCTTGGCCGCTGCCGCCAAAGGTTTGCGCATCGGTGTTGAGGATCTCGCTCCACAGCCCGGGCTTGCTCGCGCCGACGCGGTAATTGAAGCGCGGCACCGGCGTGAAGTTGAGCGCGCAGATCACGCTCTCGCCGGAGCGCGCGACGCGCTCGTACGTCAGCACGGAGTCGACGCTGTCGTCGGGATCGATCCAGCGGAATCCGGCGGGCTCGGCGTCGAGCTCGTGCAGCGGCTTTTCCGTCTTGTACAAGCGGTTGAGCTCGCCGACGAGCAACTGGATCTGACGGTTCGCGTGCGGCCAGTCGAGCGCTTGATCGTGATTCCACTCGCTGCGCTGCGCGAGCTCGTCGCCCATGAACAACAGCTTCTTGCCGGGCAGGCTCCACATGTACGCGTAGAGCAAGCGCAGCGTCGCGAGCTTCTGCCAATCGTCGCCGGGAAACTTCGCGACGAGCGCGCCTTTGCCGTGCACGACCTCGTCGTGCGAGAGCGGCAGCACGAAGTGCTCGCTCCACGCGTAGAGCCCGCGCATCGTCAGCTCGTTGTGATGATACTTGCGATGGATCGGATCGCGCTCGAGGTACTGGAGCGTGTCGTGCATCCAGCCCATGTCCCATTTGTAGGTGAAGCCGAGGCCGTTGTTATCCGTCTTCGTGACGTTCGGCCACGCGGTCGATTCCTCGGCGAACGTCGCGCATGCCGGTTGCTCGCGCCGGATCGCGTCGTTGAGCCGCTGCAGTAGCTCGACCGCTTCGAAGTACTCGTTGCCGCCGTGCGCGTTCGGAATCCACTCGCCCGATTTGCGGCCGTAGTCGCGATACAGCATCGACGCGACGCCGTCGACGCGCAGTGCATCGACGTGAAACTGCTCGAGCCAGAACAGCGCACTCGACAACAAGAAGCTGCGCACTTCTTGCCGGCCGAAATCGAAGATCGCGGTGTCCCAATCGGGGTGGAAGCCGAGCCGGCGATCGGGATGCTCGAACAGCGCCGTGCCGTCGAAGAACCCGAGGCCGTGCTCGTCGGTCGGAAAGTGCGCGGGCACCCAATCCAAGATCACCGCGATCCCGGCCTGATGAAGCGCGTCGATCATCGCCATCAAGTCCTCGGGCGCGCCGTACCGGGACGTCGCGGCGAAGTAGCCGGTCGTCTCGTAGCCCCACGAGCCGAAAAACGGATGCTCGGTCAGCGGCATCAGCTCGACGTGCGTGAAGCCGAGCTCGGTGATGTACTGCACGAGCCGCGGCGTTGCTTCGCGATACGTCAGCAGGCGATCACCGTCGCGCATCCACGAGCCGAGGTGGACTTCGTAGATCGAGATCGGTGCATCGAGCTTGCTCTTTGCCGCGCGCGTCGCCATCCACGCGTCGTCGGCCCACGCGTGCGCGCCGTCCCACACGATCGATGCCGTGTTCGGCGCGACCTCGCTGCGGCGCGCGAACGGATCGGCCTTCGCGACGGTGTAGCCGGCCAACTTCGACGTGATGTGCAACTTGTACAGTGCACCGGCGCCGACGCCTTTCGCGAACCCGCGCCACACGCCGCCGGTGTTCGGCAGTTGCTGCAGCGGCGTCGCGCCGGGCTTCCAATCGTTCCAGTCGCCGATCGCGCTGACGGCCGATGCGTTCGGCGCCCACACCGCGAAGTAGGTGCCGCCGTGCGCGACGTGCGCGCCGAGCTTGTCGTAGAGCCGCGGGTGCTTGCCTTCGCGCATCAGGTGCGCGTCGAGCTCGCCGAATTCGATATCACTCATGACTTCGGCCCCAACAGGCCGAGCAGCCCGCGCAGCGGGATATCGACCCAATCCGGCCGATTGTTGATCTCGTAACCGATCTCGTAGACGCACTTCTCGAGCAGGAAGAACTCGAGCAAGAGCAGCGTGTCGGCGTCGTTCTTCGGCACGAAGCGCGCGCCGGCCGCGCGCTCGAGGTAGCCGGCGAGGAATTGCGCGCTCGTCCACGCGGTCCAATCGCGGGCCCAGCCTTCGAGCTGCGGCATGTCTTCGGGCCGGCGCTTGCCGCTCTGCAGCGCCGCCGCACTCGCGTACTGCAGCGAGCGCAGCATGCCGGCGACGTCGCGCAACGGCGCGCGCTTGAACCGCCGCTGCGACAACGGCCGGCCGGGCTCGCCTTCGAAATCGATGATCGCGAAATCGGCGCCGGTCCACAGCACCTGGCCGAGGTGATAGTCGCCGTGGATGCGCGCGCGCACGACGTCGATGCGCCGCTTGGTGACGCGGGCGAGCATGCGATCGAGCTCGAGCTCGCGCGCGATCGCTTCGTCGGCGCGCAGGCGAACGTCGGGGCCGAGCTCGGCGCGGCGGCGGCGGAGCACGTCGAACGCGCGCGCGGCGTGCGCGACGGCCGAGCCGTAGATCGACTGCTGATGCATGATGTCGTACGGCTCGGGCGCGAACAGCGGATCGCCGGCGTCGCTGGTCAGCGCGAGGTGCATCTCGGCGGTGCGGACGCCGAGCAGCTTGACGCGATCGACAAACGTGCCGACCCAATCGAGCACCTCGGTCGTCGGTGCCACACGCGCTTGCTCGAGCAAGTTGCCGGCGGGCGCGGCCGGCGCTTGCGGATGCTTTTGGTCGGCGAGCACGTGGTCGTAGTAGCGATCGAGCGCGTCCTGCGCGAGGTGCCACGCGTCGCCTTGATTCGCGACGAACTCGAACAGCGTGCCGAGCGTCGCGTGATCGCGGCCGCGCTGCGCGTACTCGAGCACGCCGGCGAGCCGCGGCGCGTACGGGAACGGCGGCGTGCGCGACGACAGGAACTTCGCCATCTCGTATTCGGCGGACGGGCCTTCTTCGAGCACGCGGAACAGCTTCAACATCAGCTTGTCGCCGTAAACGACGCCGCTGTTGCTCTGATCGGCGGCGGTCGCGCGCGGTGCGAGCGGGGTGTCGGACGGCAGATCGGCCAGCGCGGCGTACGCGTCGCCGCCGAGCTCGCCGGCGCGGCCGTGCGCGCCTTGATGCGCGCGCATCGCGTCGAGTAGAGCGGCGTTGAACGCGTCGCTGCACAACGCGTCGTAGAGCACGCCGGTCACGGTGCCGCGCGTCGGCACGGCATCGATCGTGACCTGCGCGACGACGAGGCCCGGCGCGCGATTGGCTTCGGAGGGCTCGGAGTCTTCGGCGAACGCGAGCGGCACGACGTAGGTCTCGGCCGCGCCGATCTCGTATTCGACGCGCAGCAGCGCGATCGCGAAGCGGGCGTCCTGGCTGAATTGGATCACGTCGGCGATCGAGACGTGCGTGCGCGCGCGCGCCTTGCTGCGGAACCATCGCCGATCGCGCACGTAGTTGATGAGCGCGCGCGCGAGCTGGCCGTGATGCGCGGGCGCGAGCAGCTCGTTCCACGTGCCGCGCGCGGCGAGCGTCGGTTTACCCACGGCCGTCTCGGCGGCATGCGGTTTCTCGAGCGCGAGCCAGTAGAAATCGTGCGGGCCGAGCGAGACGAAGTAGGGCGCATCCGAGATATCCGGAAAGCGCTCGCGGCCGAACAGCTCGACCGGCGTCGTGCCCTTGAGCTTCTCGAGGTTGAGCCGCGCGACTTGCACGAAGCGCGACAGGTTCGCGACGACGAGCACTTGCTCGCCCTCGTATTCGCGCACGAACGCGAGCACGCGCGGGTTGTCGCCGGTGACAAACTCGATCGAGCCGCGGCCGAACAGGCGATGCTCTTTGCGCTTCGCGAGCAAGCGCTTCGTCCACCACAGCAGCGATTGCGGGTTCGCCTGCTGCGCTTCGACGTTGATCGCCTCGTAGTGATATTCGGGATCGATGATCGTCGGCAGATACAGCTTCTGTGGATTTGCGCGCGAGAACCCGCCGTTGCGGTCGGAGCTCCACTGCATCGGCGTGCGCACGCCGTCGCGATCGCCGAGGTAGATGTTGTCGCCCATGCCGATCTCGTCGCCGTAATAGAGGACGGGCGTGCCGGGCAGCGACAACAACAACGCGTGCATCAGCTCGATCTTGCGGCGCACGCGCAACAGCGGCGCGAGCCGGCGGCGAATCCCGAGGTTGATCCGCGCCGTCCGCTCGGCGGCGTACGCCGAGTACATCGTGTCGCGATCCTCGTCGGTGACCATCTCGAGCGTGAGCTCGTCGTGGTTGCGCAAGAACGTCGCCCACTGACACGAGTCTGGAATCTTCGGCGTGCGCGCGAGAATGTTGACGATCGGGAAGCTGTCTTCGAGCTCGATCGCCATGAACATGCGCGGCATCAGCGGGAAGTGAAAGTTCATGTGGCACTCGTCGCCGTCGCCGAAATACGACGCGGCGTCGGCGGGCCACTGATTCGCCTCGGCGAGCAACATCCGGTTCTTGAACTTGCTGTCGATGTGCGTGCGCAGCTGCTTCAAGAACTCGTGCGTCTCGGGCAGGTTCTCGCAGCTCGTGCCTTCGCGTTCGTAGAGATACGGCACGGCGTCGAGCCGCACGCCGTCGACGCCCATCGTCATCCAGAAATCGATCACCTCGAACAGCGCGGCGTGCACCGCGGGGTTGTCGAAGTTGAGATCGGGCTGATGCGAATAGAACCGGTGCCAGTAGTACGCCTTCGCGACCGGATCCCACGACCAGTTCGAGGTCTCGTAGTCCTTGAAGATGATGCGCGTGTCCTCGTATTTCGCCGGCGTGTCGTTCCACACGTAGAACTCGCGCTCGGGGCTGCCCGGCGCGGCTCGACGCGCGCGCTGGAACCACGGATGGTCGCTCGACGTGTGATTGAGCACGAGCTCGGTGATCACGCGAATGCCGCGCGCGTGCGCTTCGACGAGCAAGCGCGCGATGTCCTCACGCGTGCCGTAGTCTTGATGCACCGACGTGTAATCGGCGATGTCGTAGCCGCCGTCGCGCAGCGGCTACGGATAGAACGGCAACAGCCAGATCGCGGTGATGCCGAGGTCGGCGAGGTAATCGAGCCGCTCGATCAGGCCGATGATGTCGCCGACTCCGTCGTTCGTGCTGTCCTGGAACGCCCGGATGTGGACTTCGTAGATGATCGCGTCTTTGAACCACAGCGGGTCGTCGATGAGCTTGTCGTCGGTCATAGGAAATACTCGAAGTCGTGCTCGGTACGGACGTGGGGCTTGAGCTCGAACACGTGCGCGGGCAGCTGCTGCGGATCGAGCTCGACGAAGTTCTTCGCGCCGCGCCACGTGAAGTGCGCGCCGCCGAGCAGGTCGTCGACCGCGAACGCTTGATCGGGCGCCAGGCCGAGCGCCGCGAGATCGAGCGTGACCCACGCGCGGTGCGTGTGGAACGGATCCAGGTTCACGATCACGAGGACCGTATGCGCGCCGGGGGCGGTCCGCGCGAACGCCATGACGAGCTCGTTGTCGGTCGGCTGCGCGACGAAGTCGCCGTGCTGCAGCGCCGGATGCGATTTGCGGATCTGGTTGAGCCGCGCGATCACGTGGCGCAATGACTCGGGCGCGTCCACGTTCCACGCGCGGACCTCGTACTTTTCGTTGTGCGCGAGCTCTTCGACGCCGCGCCGCCGCGTGTGCTCGCCGAGCTCGTACGACGGGCCGTAGATGCCGTAGTTCGCCGACATCGTCGCCGCGAGCACGAGGCGCTGCACGAACGCGGGCCGGCCGCCGGTCTCGAGATGCTCGGGAAAAATATCCGGCGTGGTCGGCCAAAAATTCGGCCGAAAGAAGTCGCGCACGCTCGCGAGGTCGGTCGCGTAGTCCTCGAGCTCGCGCTTCGTGGTGCGCCACGTGAAGTACGTGTAGCTCTGCGAGAACCCGCTCTTGGCGAGCGCGTACATCAGCTTCGGCCGCGTGAACGCTTCGGCCAGGAAGATCGCGTCGGGGTAACGCGCGTGGATTTCACCCAGGCACCACTCCCAGAACGGGATCGGCTTGGTGTGCGGATTGTCGACGCGAAACACGCGCACGCCGTGCTTGCACCAGAAGTCGAAGACGTCGCGCAGCGCGGCCCACAAGCCCTGCCAATCCGCGCTCTCGAAGTCGAACGGATAGACGTCCTGATACTTCTTCGGCGGATTCTCCGCGTACTGGATCGAGCCGTCGGATCGATGCACGAACCAGCTCGGATGCTGCTCGACCCACGGATGATCGGGCGACGCTTGAAACGCGATGTCGAGCGCGACCTCGAGGTTCAGCGCACGCGCGGCGCCGACGAAGTGATCGAAGTCGGCGAGCGTGCCCAGATCGGGATGGATGCTCGTGTGACCGCCGGTCGCGTTGCCGATCGCCCACGGGCTGCCCGGATCGCGCGGGCTCGCCTGCGGCGCGTTGTCGGGACCTTTGCGAAACGCGTTGCCGATCGGATGGATCGGCGGCAGATAGACGATGTCGAAGCCGAGCTCGGCGACGTAGGGCAGGCGAGCTTCGGCGTCGCGCAACGTGCCGTGCGTGCCGTCG
>DASXEF010000280.1:0-2768 GCA_036490255.1 Kofleriaceae bacterium | reverse complement strand
GCCGAGCGGGTCGCTCGAAATAGTGCGAGAATCAAATTGCGGATTTTGACTTCGGCACGATTCCTTTTCCGACGCCGTGGATGAAATCGGCAGAATTCTCGCCACCCACCACGGTGATCTTCGGGCGGCACGGCGCGTGCGACTGGCATTGCGTACGCCACCGACGAGGTCGTGCTCCGCGGCGCGCGCTCCGACTCGATCGCGTCATCGGCCGCACGCCGGGGTGATTGCCGGCGCTGCTCGCGTTCGACGACTCCCGCCCGCTGATCGATGCGTCGGCGTTGGTTTCTCGGCGTGCACCACGTCGACGATCCGCGCGGCTGGCTCGACGTGCCGTCGCAAGGGCCGCCACGACGCTGGGTCTACGGGCAAGTCGTCGCGGCTTGCTCGGCGGGCGTCCAGCAGCCGCCGCCCGCGCCGCTGCCGGTGTAGAGCACGCCGGTCGCGACCGGGAGATCCGACGGCGGGTTGACGATGACGTCGCCGCCGCCGCCGACCCAGTCGCTGCCGACGGTCGAGTCGTCCTCGCAGTTGTCGAGGTCGTTGGTGTCGGTCGAGAACGACGGGCCCATCCAGAAGTCGATGTGCAGGTTCGTGCTCGGCGTGCAGTTGGCCGGCACGGTGCCGTCGTCGGTATCTTCCGGCGACACGATGCACGCCCACTCGTCGCCGCACTCGAGGCACGAGTCTTCGAAGATGAAGTACTTCTGAACCTCGGGGTTGTAGATCTTCGTGCCAGGCGTCAGCGTCGCGCCGCCGAACGACTCGAACGTGTGGCGCGGGTTCTTCGCGGTCGGCGTTTCCGGATCGGTGTCGGCCGATGCCGCCGCCGTGATCGGATCGTCGTACGTGCCCGCGCCTTCGTTGGCCTGCGTGTGCGTGATGTTCGCGGCGTTCGGATACGGCGTGCCGTACTGGCCGGCCGTCGGCTCGGGCGCGGGATACGCGATGTCGTTGCAGCCGTGCTGGTTCTCGCTCGTGCACGAGTTGTCGTTGAAGCCGTACCAGCTGATGTAGACGTTGCTCCACACGGCGCAGCCGGCTTCGCCGTGACAGCCGCAGCTGGCATCGCCACTGCCGCCGGCATCGCTACCCACCGCCGAGGCGGCGTCGTGCGACGACGACGTCGCGTCGCCGCTCGTCGCGCCGGAGCCGCCACATGCCGCGAGCAGGATCAGCACGGCGAGCCGCATGCGGGCGATCATACGGCGGGTAGCACCCCGGCCGCGATCGCGATCGCACGCACGCTGTCGATCGTGTCGGCTTGCGCCGCGGTCTTGTCGTCGCGGTAGCGCACGACGCGCGCGAGCCGCAGCGCGAGCCCGCCGGGATAGCGCGGCGAGCGTTGGACGTCGTTGAACGCGATCTCGGCGACGATCTCGGGCTTGACGATCACGACGTGACCGTCGCGATCGATCTCGCGCGCGAGAAATTGCTCGGTCTGCCAGCGGAGCATGTCGTCGGTCATGCCTTTGAACGTCTTGCCGAGCATCACGAAGTCGTCGCCGTCGCGCGCGCCGACGTGGATGTTCGACAGCCAGCCCTTGCGCCGGCCGCTGCCCCACTCGGCGGCGAGCACGACGAGGTCGAGGCGATGCACGCGCTTGATCTTGAGCCACGAGCCACCGCGGTTGCCGGCGTCGTACGGCGCGTCCAGCGCCTTTGCCATCACGCCTTCGTGGCCCTTCGCGACGGCGGCGTCGTAGAACGCGATCGCGGTTGCAGCGTCGCGCGCGATCGTACGCGGCACCGCGAGATCGCCGGCGAGCCCAGCGAGTGCCGAGAATCGCCCGCGCGCAGGCTCGGTGAGCAGCGTCTGATCGTCGACGAGCATCAGATCGAACAGCGCGAGCGAGAGCGGATGCGTCTCGCGCAGCTCGAGGCCCTTGCGGCCGAACCGGCGCATCGTGTCTTGAAACGGCAGCGGCCGGCCGCCGGGGCCGAGCACGATCGCTTCGCCGTCGGCGATCACGCGACGCGCCGGCAACGCGCGCGCCGCCGCGACGATCTCGGGCGCGAACGCGGACACGTCGTTGAGCCCGCGCGAGTACAGCCGCACGTCGTCGCCGTCCTTGTGGATCTGGACGCGAAAGCCGTCGAGCTTGAGCTCGAGCGCGGCCTCGCCGCCCAGGCTCGCGAGCGCGGCGTCGGCATCGTCGGCGGTCTGCGCCAGCATCGGCAACACCGGCCGAAATAGCGTGAGCCCGAAGCGGCCGATTTCGGCGGCGCCGCCGTCGAGCGCGGTCGCCGCGACCTCGCCGAGATCGCCGGCGAGCATGTACGCGCGGCGCACGACGTCGGTCTCGAGCTCGGCGGCCTTCGCGATCGCCTCGACCATGACGCCATCGAGCGCGCCGTGGCGCACCTCGCCGACGAGCAGCGTCGCCAAGAACGGCTGCTCGGTCGCGGTCGCGAGCGCAAACAGCGCGCCGAGCTGATCCTTGCGCGCCTTCGCAGATCCGGCGCCGCGCAGCTCCGCCATCGCAGCGAGCCGGCGATCGACCTCGCCGAGCGTCAGATACGGCGCTTGTGCCGGCGGCGTCGCGCCGAGGACTTCGTAGACGGTCGCGTAGCCGATGCCGGTCTTGTGCTGGACCGTGCTCGCGAGGTAGCGAGCCCCGATCGCGCGCTCGTCGCTCGCCATCTGGCGCAAGCAGGTCGCGAGCACGTCCGCCTTCTTGAGCCGTCCCGGTGACTGCGCGACGGCGTTACTGGTGGCGACGAGCTCGGCGAACTGCACGTGCGGTGATGGTAACGCCGAAAAATAG
>DASXEF010000258.1:0-3202 GCA_036490255.1 Kofleriaceae bacterium | reverse complement strand
TGGCGGCGGTGGCAGCGCGACGGCGCGCGACTACTTCAATGCCAACGTGTATCCGATTCTCTCCGCGACCTGCGGTGCTGCTGGATGTCACAACGCGACGACGCCGGGTGTGAATGCTCCTGGCTACGTCAGCGCGACGACGCCGGCGCAGGACAGCTCGGCCGCGTGGACGCTGATCACGGGCATGGCGAGCGTCGTCGGCAGCTACGGCGCCACCGCGCCGCTGATCTCGATTCCGACCACGACGTCGCACTACGCGAACTTCACGACGGACCAGGTCACGACGATCAACGACTGGTTCGCACTCGAGCTCGCATGGCGCAGCGCCGGCGGCGGTAGCGGCACGACCGCGACCGACTATCTGGCGAAGTTCTCGGGCTGCATGCAGATCACCGACTTCAACACGGCCGGCGTCGCGACGGCGTTCGCGCAGCAGGTCGAGACGAACGAAGGCTACTGCAAGCAGTGTCACGTCAACGGCCAGGCGCAGTCGTACTTCATCGCGACGCCTGACTCGCAGAACATGTTCGAGGCGCTGTCGACGTATCGCGAGTACCTGTCGACGTACTTCACGATCGACACGACGACGAACGCCATCATCGTCAACGAGGTGCCGTTCAAGCTCGCGGCCGACGGCGGCACCAACGGCGAGCACCCGAACAACTGGAACCCGACGACGAACAAGGGCATGACCGCACTCGCCGACTTCTTGACGCTGACCGAAGCGCACGCAGACGGCTCGGCGGCTCCGGCGTGTGGCGCGTCGACCCTGACCGACTGATCGACGAGAGAGAGCTCGTACAAGGCGTCACCGGTTGGTGGCGCCTTTTCGTTTTTTCGGCGCTATCATTTCGCAGTCGATGACGAAGCTATTAGCGCTTGCCGGGCTCGCGTGCGTCGTCGCGTGCAGACACCCACGCGAAGCCGACCCGGCGGCGTTTCGCGCGATCGCCGATCGCATGGCGACGAACGTACCGGCGCCGATGGCGGTGCCGAACTGCAAGCCCGACGAGCTCGTCGGCGCGCCGATGACGCGGCGAACACTGCTGCAGATCGACCAGCATCCGCTCGACACGAGCCCGGAGCTGTCGGACTGGATGAACCCGATCGAGTTCGACGCACCGGCCGCGCGCGTGCTGGCCGATTCGAACGCCGACGAGTCCGCGAAGCGTCGCGCCGCCGCCGAGATGCTCGGCGTGTCGTCGTACCTGATCTACCGGCTCGACATGATCGCGGCGCCGATGGCGCTCGGCGTGAAAGATCTCAAGATCGGCACGATCGGCGGCCGCTTGATTCGCTACGACAAGACCGGCAATCCGTTCTGCGTCGCGCTGTTCACGTTCCAGAACGACAAGGACACGAGCGACTCCGCGATCGCGCGCAGCCGGGCCGGCACCGCCATCTCGCCGGAGGTCGTCAAAATGCTGCGCGACGACCTGCACCAACAATATCTCCTGCACGCGCCGCGGCCCGTCGTGCCGACCGGCGGTTGAGGAGCCGCGTGTTATCGTTCGCGCGCATGCGCAGCTGCGTCGTTTTCGTGCTCGTGCTGGCGGCCTGCGGTCACAAAGACGACGCGAAGCCCGCGCCGGCGCCGGGCTCTGCCGCACCGCCGGCTGCCGCCGACTTGGAGATCTTCATCGACAATCAGTCGGTCGCGCGCGTCGCCGTCGCCCAGCTCGCGAGCTGGCCGCGACTCGACACGCTCGTGCCGGTCACCGCGCGCCGGCTCGGCACGTGGCAAGACGTTTCGATCAAAGGTGCCGCCGAGTCCAAGCAGCTCCACAAACCGTCCGACACGTATCGCGACCTCGTGCCGGCCGTTTACAAGGGTGACGACGGCAAGCCGGCGTTCGGCATGTTCGATCCGGTCGAGCTCGCGAATCACGGCAAGCCGAAAGTCGGCGAGGTCGACGTCAGCGAGATCAAGATCGCGCTCGCCCAAGGCGGCGGTCGCGGCGAGAACGAGAGCGGCGACGGCGGCGGTGCCGATCCGACGCAGCTGAAGATCGCGATCAAGACGCCGACCAGCTCGTCGACGCTCGACGGCAAGACGCTGCTCGCGATCCCACGCGAAGCGATGCCGGGCGACGACTCGAAGGAGCCGCGCGGCTGGACGCTCAAGACGATGCTCGACGCCGCCGGGATCAAGAAGTTTCAAAAGATCATGCTGAGCGACGCCTCGGGGTTAGCGCTGCCGCTCGAGCAAGCCGACTTCGATCCGAAGCAGTCGGTCCCGTTCGTCAAGCTCAACCGCTCGGGCCAGCTCCGCGTCACCGTGTTCAAGAAGCAGGGCGACGGCTGGCAGCGTGGCGGCGACCTGCGCGGGCTCGCGTCGATCGAAGTCTTGAAGTAGCCGTGCGGCGCCTGCTGGTCGGCGTGGTGCTCGCGGCGTGCACGAAAGCCGTGCCGCCTCAGGTCGCGCTCGCGCCGGTTCGCGACACCGCGGTGATTCCCGCGACCACGCGCCTGAGCGTGCACGACGGCGACATCCTGTGCTTGCACGCCGCGACGAGCGCGCGCTGCGTCCAGATCAGCGGCGGCACCGATCCGACCGGCAAGACGTTCGTGCAAACACCGGTGGCCGAGCCACCTGCAGCAGGCAGCGGCGTGACCGGCTTCATGGCCGGCTGCGCGCTCGGCAGCGACGGCGTGTCGTGCTGGTCGGATCCGAAACGGCCGCGCAAGCTCGCGGTGCCGGCGCACGTCGCCGAGATCGTGCTCGTCGACCTGTTCACGCTGTGCGCGCGTACGGACGACGGCGCGGTCTATTGCGCGCCGACGTTCGTGCCGCCCGAGCCGTTCGCGTGCAGCGACACGGCGTGCGGCGCGGGCGGGATCGAAGGGCCGATCACGCACGCGTTCGATCCGATCGCGGTGCTGACGCGGCCGCTGCAGCCGATGCATCTGCCGGAGCCGGCGAAATCGCTCGTCGGCGACGATGCTCGGATCTTCACCGCGACGATCGACAACACCGTGCCCGGCTCGGCGCTCGGCTTCGGAGGCTGCGCGTCAGGCAACGGCGTCACCTGCTTCGCGACCTGCGAGCACGGCTGGGGCGTGTTCCGCGTCACGGGCTTGCCGGTGCTCGCCGAGCTGTCGCCGGACTGGGCCGACGGCTTCGCGCTCGCGACCGACGGCACGGTCTGGACCTGGCCGCACGCCTGTTCGGGCGCGGTCGCCGCCCGCAAGCTCGACCTGC
>DASXEF010000253.1:0-8249 GCA_036490255.1 Kofleriaceae bacterium | reverse complement strand
CAAAGGTGAAGGCGTCGCGCATCAAGCGGTCTCGCCGAAAGCCGCCGACGAGGTGATGACGATGCTGATCAGCGTGTTCGACAAGACCGTGCCGGGCGGCCCGATCGGCGGCACCGCGAAGACGATCGACGTGCCGGGCTTTCACTGCGCGGGCAAGACCGGCACGGCGCACAAGTACGATCCGGCGCTGCATCGTTACTCGGAAGACAAGTACATCGCGTCGTTCGCCGGCATCGCGCCGGCCGACCATCCGCGCATCGTCGTCGTCACGATGATCGACGAGCCCGACTCGAAGGATTACTACGGCGCGTCGGTTTCGGCGCCGGTGTTCGCGCGCGTCGCCAGCGAGACGCTGCGTTACCTCGGCGTGCCCGGCGATCCGCTCGTCGTCGCGAGCGCGAAGCAGCCGGCGGTCGCGCAACCCGCGCAGGTGCCTGCACCACCGAGCGACGTCGCGCCGGCCGACGAGCACTGACTTGTTTCCCTGCACGAAATCGGGGAGGCTGCGCGTTCTGATCGCATGAAGCTCGGGCAGTTGATCTCCGCCGTCGCGAATGCACGCCTTCGAGGCGGCGACGTGGAGATCCGCGCGGTGCAAGACGATTCGCGCGCGGTGCAAGCCGGCGACGTGTTCGTCGCGGTCAAGGGACTTCACGTCGACGGTCACGCGTTTATCGACAAAGCGATCGCGAACGGCGCCGCTGCGATCGTCGCCGAGCGCGAGATCGACACGAAGCTGCCGCTGGTGATCGTGCCGTCGACGCAGATCGCGCTCGGCTTGCTCGTCGGCCGCTCGCTCGGCGATCCGGCGAAGGCGATGACGCTGATCGGCGTCACCGGCACGAACGGCAAGACGACCACGACGTACCTCGTCGAGGCGATCTTGCGCGCCGCCGGCAAACGTCCCGGCGTGATCGGCACCGTCGAGATGCGCGTCGGCGACAAGGTCTTGCCGGCCGACTACACGACGCCGACACCGCAGATCTTGCACGGTGCGCTCGCGCAGATGCGCGAAGCCGGCTGCACGCACGTCGTGATGGAAGTGACGTCGTCCGCGCTCGCGATGGAGCGCGTGGTGGGTTTGCAGTTCGCGGTCAGCGCGTTCTCGAACCTCACGCAAGATCACCTCGACGTGCACGGCTCGATGGCGGCGTATCGCGACGCGAAGCGCCGGCTGTTTGCAGAGCTCACGACCGGCATCGGCGTCGTCAACATCGACGATCCCGAAGGCGAGGGCATGGGCCGCGTCGCGCCGAAGATGTTGTCGGTGGGCGCGCACGGCGACATCCGTATCGTGCGCTCCGAATCGAGCGTCGCCGGCATTCGCATGACGCTCGCGACGCCGCGCGGCGAGCTCGAGATCATCAGCAAGCCGCTGATCGGCGCGTACAACGTCGCGAATTTGGCGCTCGCCGCCGGGATCGCCGAAGCGCTCGGCATCGATCACGCCGCGATCGCGAGCGGGCTCGCCGATACCGCGCCGCCGGGCCGCGTGCAGCGCGTGCCGAACGATGCGGATCTCGACATCTTCGTCGACTACGCGCACACGCCCGATGGCTTGCGCAACGTGCTCGCGGCGATGCGCCCGCTGGTCGAGCGGCGCCTCATCTGCGTGTTCGGCTGCGGCGGCGATCGCGATCCGACGAAGCGGCCGAAGATGGGCGCGGCCGTCAGCGAGCTCGCCGATCTCGCGATCGTGACGAGCGACAATCCGCGCACCGAAGATCCACGCGCGATCATCGACATGATCTTGCCGGCGGTGCCGAAGCCGTTCTTCGTCGATCCGGATCGGCGCACCGCGATCCGCGCCGCGATCGCGGAAGCGACGCCGGGTGACGTCGTCGTGATCGCCGGCAAAGGCCACGAGGACTACCAGATCCTCGGCACGACGAAGATCCACTTCGACGATCGCGAAGAAGCGCTCGCCGCCGTGAGCTTGCGCGAGTCACGATCGTTGACGCAGCTCGCCGACGAAGCCGGCGGCACCGCGATCAATGATGTGGCGATCGATCGCGTCACCATCGATTCGCGCCACGCGATGCCCGGATCGCTGTACGTCGCGATCCACGGCGAGACCCACGACGGCCACGCGTTCGTCGCAGACGCGCTGCACGCCGGCGCGCCGGCCGTAATGGTCGATCACGTGACCGGCTCGCAACCGCAGATCGTCGTCGGCGATACGCGGCTCGGCATCGGCAAGCTCGCGCACGCGCATCGCCGGCGATGGCACGGCAAGCTCGTCGCGGTCACCGGCTCGGCGGGCAAGACGACGACCAAAGAGCTCGTGCGCTCGGCGCTCGCGATGGCGGGCACGACGCTCGCCGCCGAAGGCTCGCTCAACAACGAGACCGGCGTGCCGCTGACGCTGCTCGGCCTGCGCGGATTTCACGCGTACGGCGTGGTCGAGATGGGGATGCGCGGCAAAGGTCAGATCGAATACCTGACGACGCTCGCCGAGCCCGACGTCGCGTGCGTCGTCAACGCCGGTACCGCGCACATCGAATTGCTCGGCTCGACCGACGCGATCGCCGAGGCGAAGTCCGAGATCTGGATGGGCCTGCGCGACGGCGGCACGATCGTGCGGCCGTTCGACGACGATCGGCTCGAGCGGCACGCGCGCGCGCATCGCCCCGACGCGCGTCACGTCACGTTCGGCGAAGGCGGCGCCGACATCGCGCTGATTCGCTACGAGCCGACCGATGCCGGCGGCCGCGCGCGGATCGACGTGTTCGGCGAATTGCGCGAGCTCGAGCTCGGTCTCGTCGGCCGGCACGCCGCGCTCGATGCGTGCTGCGCGCTCGCGGCTGCACATGCAGCCGGCGCGTCGATCGATCAAGCGCTCGCGGGCCTCGCGCGTGCGCGGCCGGCGTCGATGCGCGGCGAGATCGTGCAGGTCGGCGGCAAGCACGTGATCGTCGATTGCTACAACGCGAACCCGGCGTCGATGACGGCGGCGCTGACCACGCTCGCCGAGCGCAGCAAGCACGGGCTCGCCGTGCTCGGTGACATGCTCGAGCTCGGCGACACCACGCGCGCGGCGCATCGCGACATCGGCGCGCTCGCGCGCCGGCTCGGCATCCGCGTGATCGCGCTCGGCGAACAGGCGAAGGTCGTCGCGGAGGCATCCGGCGGCGAGGTCGCCGACTCGCCCGCCGAGGCTGCGAAGCGCGCGCTCGCGAGCGATGCGCCGTGGATCTTGCTGAAGGCATCGCGCGGCATGAAGCTCGAGCGCGTGCTGGATTCGATGAAGGAGCAGGTGCGGTAATGCTGTTCCATCTCTTCTACGGCGCGCTCGGCGACAAGATCGGGTTCTTGCGCGTCTTCCGCTACACGTCGACGCGCATCTTGGCTGCGGCGATCACGGCGCTGCTGCTGTCGTTCATCCTCGGGCCGTGGTTCATCGAGAAGCTCAAGTCGCGCCAGATCGGCGAGACGATCCGCGCCGACGGGCCGCAGTCACACAAGAAGAAAGCCGGCACGCCGACGATGGGCGGCTCGCTGATCTTGTTCTGCCTCGCGGTCTCGACGCTGCTGTGGTGCGATCTGCGCAGCCCGTTCGTCTGGCTCGCGCTGACGGTGACCGTGACGTACGGCGCGATCGGCTTTGCCGACGATTACATCAAGGTCGCGAAGCGCGACAAGCGCGGGCTGTCGAGCACGCTGCGGCTCGTGCTCGAGTTCGCGATCGCCGGTGGCGCGATGGCGTACTTGTTTTACTCCGACGCGATGACGCCGGATCTGCGGCTGCACTTCCAGCTGCCGTTCACGAACTTCTACGAATCGTCGTTCGTGTTGCCCGCGTGGCTGTACACGATCTTCGGCACCGTCGTCGTCGTCGGCGCCGCAAACGCGGTGAACTTCACCGACGGGCTCGATGGTCTCGCGATCGGTCCGTCGATCATGAACGCGGGCACGTTCCTGGTGTTCGCGTACATCGCCGGCGTCAACACGACGCTCGTCGCGAACGGCCACGACGTCACGATCGCGCAGTACCTGCACGTCGCGCATATTCAAGGTGTCGAAGAGCTCGCGATCTTCTGCGCGGCGCTGTTCGGAACCGGCATCGGCTTCCTCTGGTACAACGCGTATCCCGCGCAGGTGTTCATGGGCGATGTCGGCTCGCTGTCGCTCGGCGGCGCGATCGGCATGATGGCGGTGCTGACCAAGAACGAGCTCGTGCTGTTGCTCGTCGGCGGCTTGTTCGTCGTCGAGGCGCTGAGCTCGATCATCCAGACCGGCGTCTACAAGGCGACGAAGAAGCCGGGCCCCGACGGCAAGATGGTCGGCAAGCGCGTGTTCCTGATGGCGCCGATCCATCACCACTACGAAAAGAAGGGCTGGGACGAGCCCAAGATCATCGTGCGGTTCTGGCTCGTATCGGCGCTGCTCGCATTGATGGCGCTGGGAACGTTGAAATTGCGATGATCGAGCTCGCGGGCAAGAAAGTCGTCGTCGTCGGACTCGCGCTCACCGGCGTCGCGGTTGCGAGGTTTCTCGCGAAGCGCGGCGCGCGCGTGATCGTCACCGACGGCAAGCCGGCGGATCAGCTCGCCGATAAAATGCAGTTACTCGACGGCGTGCCGGTCGAATGGCAGCTCGGCGGCCACGACGAGCACTCGTTCACGAGCGCCGATCTCGTCGTGATGTCGCCGGGCGTGCCGACGCTGCCGGAAATGACGGCCGCGCGCCGCGCCGGCGTCGAAGTGATCGCGGAGATCGAGCTCGCCTATCGCTTCCTCGATCCGCACGCGCAGATCATCGCGATCACCGGCACCAACGGCAAATCGACGACGACCGCGCTCACCGGCAAGCTGTGCGAGGCCTCGGGCCGGCCGACGTTTTGCGGCGGCAACCTCGGCAACATGGCGATGATCGACGCGGTCGATCATCCGGCGAATTCGCCCGGTGGCTTGATCGTCGTCGAAGTCGCCGCGTTCATGCTCGAGAACTGCGAGACGTTTCGCGCGCACGTCGGCGTACTGACGAACATCACCGAAGATCACCTCGATCGCTTCGGCACGATGGAGCGCTACGCCGAGATGAAAGGCCGGATCTGGGATTTTCAACGCAGCGACGACGTCGCGGTCGCGAACGCCAACGATGCGTGGGTGATGCGCGAGACCGCCGGGATTCCGTCGCACCTCTACACGTTCGGCGCGAAGACGGCGCGCGGCGCGTACGTCGAAAACGGCAACATCGTGCTGCGATTGTCGCCGGAGCTCATGCGCGGCAGCATCGATCCCGCGGCCGACGAGGGCGAGCACTATCCGACGAGCGATCTGGTGATCGTCGGTAACCACAACATGGAGAACGCGATGTGCGCGTATCTCGCGGCGCGCTCGGTCGGCGTCTCGGTCGATGCCGTGCGCGAAGGCGCGCGTGCGTATCGCCCGCTGCCGCATCGCATGGAGCTCGTCGGCGACAAGGCGAACATCTTCTATTACGACGACAGCAAGGGCACGAACGTCGCGAGCGTCGCGGCGAGCGTGCGTGGGTTTCCGCGACCGCTCGTGCTGATCGCGGGCGGCGTCGACAAAGGCGGCAGCTACGCGCCGATGCTCGACGCGCTCGACGGCGTGTGCAAGGGCATCGTGCTGATCGGCAAGGCGGCGTCGCTGATTCGCGCGGCCGCCGAGCAGCACCGCGCCGGCTATCCGCTGATCGACGCGACCGACATGCACGACGCGGTTCGTCGCGCAACCGAGCTCTGCGTCGCCGGCGATGCAGTCGTGCTGTCGCCGGCGTGCGCGAGCTACGACATGTTCCAGAACTACGGCCATCGCGGCCGCGTGTTTCGCGAAGCGATCGCGGCGATCGGCGCGACGCGACTCGATTAACGAACAGCGCGGTTGTAGACGTGGATCGCGTTGTTCAAGTGATTGCCGGCGATCCACGCGGCGACATAACCGATCAGAAAGCTCGTCGCGATCGCGCCGACCTCGACGTCGACGAGCGCGCGTGGACCGCCTTCGTGCGCCGTCGTGATCGCGACCGGTACGAGCGCGAGCGAGCCGAGGATGCCGGCGCCGTAGACCACGTTCGCTTGCCAGCACGCACGGATCTCGCGTTCGGCCTCGGGCACGCCGGTCACCGCCGCCGAATATGTTTCGCCACACGTGAAGCCGTCGACCGCCACGCCGCCTTTCTCGAGGCTGCCGCGGCCGACGTATTCGATCGGCATCCGCTCCGTCGTCGGCATCGCGTCGACGCACGCGGCGAGCGCGACGAGCGCGAACACTCTCATGGCTCGATCGTCGCGTTGTAGACGTCGATCGCACGGCGCATGTGATGGTTCGAGATCACCGCGGCGACCAAGCCGACGGCGAGTGCTGTCACCGCCAAGCCGATCGAGACCTCGAACGCCGGGCCGCGATCGTATTCGCCCAGCGAGGCCGCCGTCGCGCCGAACGCGAGGCTGCTGACCAAGCTCGCAGCCATGATGTTCCCCACCGTGTGGCACGCCGCCACCTCGTGCTCGGCCTCGTCGACGCCGGTGACCGCGAGCTGAAACCGTTCGCCGCAGTTGCTGTCGAGTGGCACGCCGGCTTTTTCGTACGGGCGCTTGCCGGCGCCCTTCGTGATCGGCGATGGCTCGAGCGGCACCGGTGGCAGAACGCACGCGGTGGTCGCGAGCGCGATCAGGCAGGCGGCTCTCATGCGATCAGGCTAGCGAGCGCAGCCGGCGTAGCCGTTAAGGTTGATCGAAGCGGCGATTAAGTTATCGTCGAGACATGCGTTGGCTCTGCATGTTCGCGTTTGCCGTCGGTTGCGGTCCATCGCACAACGGGCCGCCGCCGAAGAAGCCGAACGAGGAGCTCATCGTCGGCCAGTACGAGCGGCATCCGCCCGTGGGGACCACCGTCATCGACTTCAAGTCCGACGGCACGCTCGAAGAAGCGCACGACCGCTCATCGCTCGGCGGCAAAGATCTCGCGACCGGCACGTTCGAGCTGCAAGGCGACGCGATGACGCTGACCTACACCGGCGGCGACATGTGCAAGGGCAAAGGCCCGGGTCACTACAAAGTCGTGATCTCGAAGGTCGGCATCCACTTCACGATGGTCGACGACCCGTGCGACCAGCGGGCGAAGATGGACGGCGAGACCTGGTTTCGCGTCAAATAGTGGCGCACGGCGGCGCACGGCCTCAAGAATGAGCCGATGGCCGCGCCGATCTTGCGTCGATTTGTCGATGCGGCGCGTGCGCTCGTCGGCAAGCTTCGCAGGCGCGACTCGTCGGCGACCCTGCCGGCCGCCGCGCAGCTCGTCGCGGTTCAACACCCGAGCGCGACGTTGCCGTCGCGGCCGTACGACCTCGTGCTCGTCGGTGTCGTGCTCGCGCTCGCGGGCATCGGCACCGTCGAGATCTATTCGGCAACGGCCGCCGAGTCGCTGACCAGCTTCGGCGACTCCGCGCACTTTCTCGAGCGCCAGCTCGGCTACCTCGCGGTCGGCGGGCTCGCGATGTGGCTGGCCGCGCGCATCGATTATCGCCGGCTCAAAGACCTGACGTATCCGCTGCTGTTCGGCGCGCTGCTCTTGCTCGGCGTCGCGCTCGCGATGCACGCGAAGAACGGCGCGAAGCGATGGATCCCGCTCGGCCCGTTGACGTTCCAGCCGGTCGAGATCGCGAAGCTCGCGCTCGTCACCTACCTCGCGTGCTCGCTCGCGCGCAAAGCCGATCGCGTCAAGACGTTCACGATCGGCTTCGTGCCGCACCTCGTCGTGTGCGGGATGATGATGGTGCTGCTGCTCAAGCAGCCGGATCTCGGATCATCGATCGTTCTCGGCGCGACGACGCTGGGCGTGCTGTTCATGGCCGGCGCGCGCGTGTCGTACATCGTGCTCGCCGTGCTCGGCGCGGCGCCGGTCGCGTATCACCTCGTCGTCGGCACGCCGTGGCGCATGCGGCGCGCGCTCGCGTTCGTCAATCCCGAAGCGTTCAGCACGAAAGAGGGCTACCAGTTCATTCAAGCGCGGCTCGCGATCGGCTCGGGCGGCTTGACCGGCGCGGGCCTCGGCGGTGGCCATCAAACGCTCGGCTACATGCCGGAAGCGAGCAGCGATTTCATCCTCGCTTCGATCGGCGAAGAGCTCGGTTGGATCGGCATCGCGATCATTCTCGCGCTGTTCGCGATCTTGTTGTGGCGCGGCGTCCGCGCGGCGCTCTGCGCACGCGACGCATTCGGCGGTTACCTCGCGTTCGGCATCACGCTGCTGTTCGGCGTGCAGCTGCTGTTCAACGTCGGC
>DASXEF010000252.1:0-3860 GCA_036490255.1 Kofleriaceae bacterium | reverse complement strand
GCCGAGCTCGCTCGGCTCGCATGCATCTCGACGCCGCAGTTCGCAGTGATCATCGGCGAGGTCGCGGCGCAGCGCGCGCTCGAGCTGGTGTGGGTCGCCGCGGGCCCGCTGCGCGGTGCGGTCGAGCTCGACGCGGTCTTGCAACCACTCGTCGATGCCGCGCGCAATTCGCAGCGCGCCGCCGAAGCGCTCGTCTCCGCGCTCGCGCACACGGCCGGCGCGACGCGACGACGACGACGACTCTAGTCGTCGCCGAAGTTGTCGTAGCAATCGACGGTGCCGTCGTCGAACTGCGCGCAGATGTCGCCGATATACGCGCAGTCGTACGAGTACCAAGTGCCGCTATCGCACCAGACGATGTTGTAATCGTCGTCGCACCACGCGAGGCCCTGGTTCGCGTCGTCGCACGTCGTGCCTTCGTACGTGTCGCCCATCGAGTTCGAGTCGTCCTCGTTGCTCGTCGCGGTCCCGCCGGCGGTCTTGCCGGAGTCGTCGCCGGAGCTGTCGTCGTCGCCCGTGCCCGACGAATTCGACGAGCCACACGCAGCAAGGATGAGAACGAGTGGAAGCGCGAATCTGGTCATGCTCGGGGCACTTTGCAGGGCATGTGCCGCCGCTCCGCCGAAACCCAAAGCGCAATATTTCAGTCCGTTCGAGCGATCGGCGCGCTCGACGTTTGTCTATTGCGGGTTACGTCAAGCCGCGTCGCGGCGACCTGCTCGGCGAGCGGCGTCGGCTCGCTGGCGAAGCGCGCGCGAAACTTCGAATCGTCGAGGATGAATGGCTTTTCCCATTGATAGCCCATCTCGATCAGCTCCTTCATGAACGGCTGGAAGATCCCGATCGTGCGCAACATGAGCGGCGATAGGCGCGTCATCTTCGGCTTCGGCACGACGTGCGCTGCGAGCTCGCGCGTCGTGATCGCGGGCAGCGTCGGCAGGTGCCAGATGCCGGTCGCGTCGCTGGTCGCGAGCGAGACGAGCCCGGCCGCGACGTCGTCCGCGAAGCTGTAGCTGTGCGGTTGGTCGGCATCGCCGCAGAGCTCCATCGCCTTGCCGTTCGCGAGCCGCGTCAGCGCGCGGGGGCTCCACCACGACTGCGTCAGGCCCGGCCCGAAGAAGTCGCTTGCGCGGCCGATCGCGACGGGATGGCCGCTGCGCAGCCGCAGCTCGGCGAGTTGCACGCGAAGCTCGCCCTTCTTCGAGCACGGCGCGTTCGGCGTTTGCTCCGTCATCGGGCCGTCGGGCGCGCCGTACATGTACAGGCAGTCGAGCGCGACGAGCTTCGCGTGGTTGTGCTGCGCCGCGTGCAGCGAGCCTTTGCCGACGGCGATCAGCTCGTCCTTCCACTTGTGATACGGCGGATTCATGCAGTCGATCACGGTCGTCGCGCCTTCGCCGGCGGACGCGGCGAAGTCGAGGTCGCGCGCATCGCCGGCGCGCGTCTCGTCGCCACCGGTGGGATGCCGCGCCACGACGCGTACGCGATCGCCGCGCGCTTGCAGCAGCCGCGCGACGCGCGAGCCGATCTGACCGGAGCCGAACACGACGTGGAGGTTGCTCATGCGCTCACTTTGAGGCTTGCGCAGATGCAACACAACGCTCAGATTTGCAATCGATGACCGCAAATCTGCAAGCCTGGCAAGACGTGCCGATCTTCCTGGCGGTCTATCGCCATCGCACGCTCGCGGCTGCGGCGGCGCGGCTCGGCCTCGATACGTCGACGGCGTCGCGGCGCGTCGCGGCGCTCGAGGCAGCGCTCGGCACGCGGTTGTTCGATCGCACGCGCGAGGGCCTGTCGCCGACGCGCGCGGCCGAACAAGTGCTCGGCGCCGCCGAGGCGATGGAAGCGGCGCATGCGCGGCTGACGCGCGATGCCTCGGAAGTCGAAGCGGCGGCCGAAGGCATCGTGCGGATCAGCGCCCCACCGGGCGTGACGTCGGTGTTCGTCGCGCCCGCGCTCGCGAAGCTGCGTGCCGCACATCCGCGGATCTCGATCGAGCTCGACGCCTCGGTGGCGCCGCGCGATCTGACGCGCCACGAAGCGGACCTCGCGCTGCGCTCGATCAAGCTCGCCGGCGCGGATCTGGTC
The DNA here is from genome assembly GCA_036490255.1 of Kofleriaceae bacterium. GTDB lineage: Bacteria > Myxococcota_A > Polyangia > Haliangiales > Haliangiaceae > JABFXX01. The sequence continues at coordinate 1,769 of DASXEF010000252.1, read as the reverse complement.
GCGACGAAGCTCGCGACGACGCCGTGGGTCGCCGCGTGCGCGCCGGGCGTGATCAAGAAGCCGCTCGCGCGCTGGGACGCGCTGCCGTGGATCACGTGGGATCGCGACCTCGCGAGCTTTCACGTCTCGCGCTGGCTCGCGCAGCACGTGCCGCGCGCCGATATCGCGCTGCGCACGAGCGACTACGCGTCGCAACTCTCGGCGGCCGCCGGCGGCTTGGGCATCGTGATGGCGCCGCTCGCGTATCTCGAGCCGCTGAAGCTCGTGCGCGTGCCGATCGCGCCCGCGCTGCGCGCCGACGCCGCCGCGTGGCCGATCGACGATTTGTGGCTCGTCGGTCATCGCGCGTTGCGCGACGTCCCGCGCGTCGCCGCCGTGTGGACGTTCTTGACGGCTATATTCCGCGCATGAGCGAGTGGAAGCTTCCTTGGGACGGCGGGTGTCGCTGCGGCGGCGTGCGCATTCGCATCACGCAGCCGCCGCTGATCGCGATGGCTTGTCATTGCACCGGGTGCCAGACGATGTCGGCGAGCGCGTTCTCGCTGTCGCTCGCGATCCCGATCGCGGGCTTCGCGGTCGTCAAAGGCGAGCCCGTCGTCGGCGGCTTACACGGCGACGTCACGCACAACATGTGCCCGCATTGCATGAGCTGGATGTTCACCGGCCCGTTCACGCAAGCTGGTTTCGTCAACGTGCGGCCGACGATGCTCGACGATCACGCGTGGTTCGCGCCGTACGTCGAGAGCTTCACGAGCGAAAAGCTCGCGTGGGCGAGCACCGGCGCGGCGCATTCGTTCGAGCGATTTCCCGACCCGTCGCAGTATCCCGCGCTGATCGCCGAGTACGCGTCACGCGGTGCGCGTCCGTAACTGGCATCGCGGATCGCCGCGCGGTAGCTTCGACGCGTGCTTCGCCACGTCCTCGCAATCGCCGCGCTGCTCTGCGCGTGTGAATCGAGCGACGTCTCGCGCGAGGTCGGGGCGCGCTGCAGCGACGATAAAGACTGCGACGTGCGCTGCCTCGACGATCAGCCGGGCGGGTTTTGCACGACGCTGTGCGACAGCGACGCGGATTGCCCCGGCGGCACGCATTGCATCACCGAAGACGGCGGCGTCTGCGTGTTCGCGTGCGGCAGCGACGGTGAATGCGCGTTCTTGAACGGCGACTACACGTGCCAGGCGGTCGACAGCGAAGGCGCCGGCGCAAAGGTGATGGTGTGTCTCGGCAGCGCCTGATCATCGCGGCGCTCGCGCTCGCGCCGGCGCTCGCATCCGCCGACGATCCGCCGGCGACGCCCGATAGCGCGACGCCGACGCCGCCGCCTGACGTCACGCCGCCGCCGCTCGATTCGCCGACGCAGCGCCCGGTCGACGCACCGATCGCGCCGGTCGCGCCGACGGACATGAGCGATCAAGCGATCGGCGCATCGGTCGGCGTCGCCACCGGCGGCCGCGTCACGCCCGGCGGCTTGCGCGTCGACGGCCACTACCTCTATCAGCTGTCGGATCGCGACTGGTTCGACGGCCGCGCGTCGTTCACGTTCGGCGGTGGCAGCGCGCAGTGCTTCTACGATCGCAGCGATACGTACGTGTGCGATCACGGGCTCGCGCAAGGCGACGGGCTCTAAGTGATCGCGACGGTGCGCCACTTCCTCGGCGGCCAAGGCATGTATTGGCCGTTCGTGCAGGGCGGCATCGGCGTCGGCATCGCGCGCTTCGGCGCCGACGGTGTCAGCGGCCTCATCATTCCGCTGCACGCCGGCGGTGGCG
>DASXEF010000247.1:0-5034 GCA_036490255.1 Kofleriaceae bacterium | reverse complement strand
CGACTCCCTTTCGTTTCCGCCAATGTTTAAGCCCGGCGAGGCGCGCGCGCGACATCGGCCGCGGGGCCACGCGACACCACCGTGAGCTATGCGAAGTAGCCGGTGACTGCCGCCTCGCGGCGAAACCGCGCGACGTCGGAGACATCCATGTTCGACGCGGTGGCACCTCGCCGTTGCGACCCGCGAGCACGGGCATCGAGCTCGTCGTCGTCGATCGTGCGACCAGTTCCGGTTTGCATCCCGGTGTGTTTCACAGGGCGTTTACCGCGGTCTCACGCACCGGTGGTACCGTCCGCAAATGTTTAGAACAGTTGCGCTGATTTCGGTGCTCGTCGCCTGTGGCTCGAGCTCGTCGTCCACCCCGGATGCCAAAGGAAGTGGCAGCGGCAGTGGCAGTGGCAGCGGCAGCGGCGGGCTGCAGTTAACCGTCATGAACTACGAGTCGTGGTGCTCGGTCGCGGTTGCCACAGGCTCGGCTTCGGCGGGCCCGTCGCAAGTCGTCCCCGTTTCGGCCGGTACCGTGAACCTGGTCGCGACGCCGGCGAGCGCGACGTTCGAGGTCGCGGGAAACATGTGGCACTTCGTCGACGGCGACGCGAGTGGCAGCGGCGTGACTGGAACGGTCAGTGGAATGATGAGCACCGCGCAGGTCACGATCTCGAATGCGTCGAAGTGCGTGTGGGTCTGCTGCCCGTTCGCGAACGGCACCGGCTGCACCGGCATCGCCGATCAGTGCCCGTAAGCGCCGACGAGCGCGCCGGCCGCGACGATCGCGAGCACCACGCCGGCCAACAGCGCGAACGTGCGGTCGCGCGACCGCACGAAGCTCGCGCATAACAGCGCGACCCGCGCGATCGGCAGCGCGATGAACAGCGCGATGCCGGCGAACTCGATCGCGCGACTGCCGAGCACGATGCCGATCGCGATCACCGCGGTCGCGACGTACGTGCCGCCGCGATAGAGCCGCGCGAGCCAGCGCTCGAGCGCGGTCATCCGCCACCCACGATCGCGACGCCGAACGCGGCCAGCGTCATCTGCACGCACAGCGCGGCGAGCGCGATCACGAACAACAGGCGCAGCCGCTCGCTCGGCGATGCGATCATCAGCTTCGCACCGAGCAACGCGCCGAGCACCGAGCCGACCGCGACCGGCGCCGCGACATCGGCGACGATCGCGCCGCGCGCGAAGTATGCGACCGCGCTCGCCGCCGCGGTGACGCCGATCATGAAGCTCGACGTCGCCGACGAGACCTTGATCGGCAACCGCAGCGCCGAATCCATCGCGGGGATCTTGAGCACGCCGCTGCCGATGCCGAGCAGCGCCGAGATCACGCCGGCGCCGTACATCAGCGCGAGCCCGAGCGGCAGGCGATGCACTTCGTAACCGAGCTCGTTGCCCGCCGCGTCGAAGTAGCGCCCGTCGAGCGCGCGCCAACGTTTGGTGCCCTGCGCCGCCGTCGCGGCGATCGGCTGGCGCCGGCTCGCCATCTGCCACGCGCTCGCGGCGAGCACGGCCGCGAACACGACGAACAGCGCGCGCGTTGCGATCAAGCCGGCGAGCAGCACGCCGGTGAGCGCGCCGAGCGTCGTCGCGACCTCGAGCGTGATCGCGAGCCGTACGTTGGTCAGCCGCGCCGCCAAGAGCGGCGCCGCGCCGGCGCACGAGCACGCGATCACCGAGACGATGCTCGCCGCGATCGCGGTGTGAAGCTCGACGCCGAGAAACAGCGCGAGCAGCGGCACCACGAACACGCCGCCGGCCATGCCGAGCATGCCACCGAGCGTGCTCGCCGCGAACGCCGCGACGAACAACTCGAACGCGAACACGGGCTATGGTTGTGCCATGTCTGCGGACGATTGTCTTCCCGAGCACCTGCGCGGCGCGACGCTCGCCCGCTTTCCGAGCGGGCTCTCGGGCGCCGAGGTCTATCGCGTCGAACGCGACGGCCGCGCGTACGTGCTCAAGATAGCCGCGACGACCGGCGATCCGACCGATTGGTTCCACCGGCTCGCCGTCTTGAAGCTCGCCGCCGATGCCGGGCTCGCGCCGCGGATCGTTCACGTCGACGCAGCGCGCCGCGCGGTCGTCAGCGAGCTTGTCGTCGATCGCGGGTTGTTTCCGTATCTGATGACGCCGGCGACCCGCCCGCAGGCGATCGCCGCGCTCGGCACCACGATCCGTCGCGTGCACGAGCTGACGATCCCGGCCGGCACGCCGCCGGCCGAGCCGCGCGCGTTTCTCGAGCGCATCGCCGCGGGCTTGCCGACCGACTACATGCCCGCGTTCGCGCGCGCGTTCGTCGACCGCGTGCTCGCCGAACCGCCGCCGCATCGCGACGAGCCGCTCGTGACGAGCCACAACGATCTCAACCCGACGAACGCGATCTTCGACGGCGAGCGCATCGTGCTGCTCGATTGGGACGCGGCGGCGCCGAACGATCGCTATCACGACCTCGCCAGCGTCTCGCTGTTCTTGCGGTTCGACGACGCGAGCTGCCTCGCGCTACTCGACGCGTACGGCGAGCACGTGACGGCGCTGCCCGAGCGGTTCGCGTATTCGCGCCGCTTGGTCGCCGCGATGTGCGGCGCGATCTTCATGCACCTCGCACGCACCGGTGGCTACGCCGGCGCGACCGCCGACGACACGCTCGAGCGCAGCGACGGGCTCGCCGACGTCTACGCGAAGCTACGCGCCGGCGAGCTCGATGCCGCCACGCCCGTCGGGCAATGGCGGTTGGGGCTCGCGCTGATCAAGAACGGAATGGCCTGATGACGGCGCTCACGGCGCGGCGACGTCGACGTCGATCCACGCGAGGTCGTTCGCACTGCCGTGTTGCGTGTGTAGCTGCGCCCTGACGCCGAGCGCTTCGATGCGGCGCTTGGCGTCGGCGAGCGCGTGTGCCGAGTACGGCGTACCGCTCGCGATCGCGACCGCACCGGCGATCTGCGGCGCACTCAGCGCACTCGTGTTGTGGATCGCGACGCCTTCGACGCGCGCGGCCTTACCCGGCGCGACCTCGAAAGTGATCGCGATGCGCGCGGCGCTGCGATCGAGCTTGGTCAGCGGCGTGATCGCCGCGAACGCGTAGCCGCGATCTTGGTAGTGACGCGCGATCAGCTCGCGGTCGGTCGCGATCATCGTGCGCGAGAACGTCTGGCCCGCGCGCGTCTGGATCAGCGCGACCAGCTCGCCGTCGTCGCCGAGCAGGTCGCCGGAAAATCCGACCGTGCCCATCGCGTACTTCACGCCTTCATCGAGGGGAATCGCGATGCGGCCCGGCTGGATCGACGGCATGCCGATCTTGAATTCCGCGAAGCCGCGATCCCAGTAAAACGCCGCCAGCCGTAACAGATCGGTCTGGAACGCCGCCGTTTGCAGCGCGTTTTGCTCCGACGGCACGTTCGAGCCGAACGCCGCCGCGCGAAGCTCGTCGGCTCCGAATGATCTGGCGCCGACGAACTCGACGCTCTCGGCCGGCGCGGCCACCGCTTCGGCGGCCAGCGCGATCACAACGCAAGCTAGTGCACGCATGCCCGTTGGAGCATGCGCGGGTCAAACCGGTTGCCTAGAGCGCGGGCGACCAGGTGACGTCGGTCGCCGTGGTCGGATCCAAGTAGTAGAACGGCTCGTCGGTGTTCTCGGTCGTGTCGAACATCAACATGCCCTTGATCGTGCCGGTCACCATGTCGGCAGCCGCCGGCACGTCCGCCGAGCCGGCGCACTTGCAGTCGGTCTCGGCCGGGAACGACTTGTAGAAGTCGGTCGCGATCAACACCTCGGTCGCCTCGGGCGTCGCGACGCCGGTCGGCTGGGTCGCGCCGCTGCCGATCAGCGTGCAGCCGGTCGGCGTCGGGTCGGCGGTCGTCGGCGTCAACCCGAAGCCGGTGACGTACGGGCACGAGCCGGAGCCCGTGTACGTGAACTCGGCCGGCGTGAAGTCGTACATCTTGAGCGGGTTCGCGAGCGTCACGCTGACGTACTGGAAGCGCAGGCCGGTGTTGGTACCACCGCGTTCGATATCGGCGAGCGCCGCGGTCGCTGCGGGGATCGCGGTCGCCGTGCCGTTGTCGGTGACGCTGTCGATATAGAACTCTTCGAACGTCGAGCCGGTGCTCTTGATGTACGTGCCCTTCATCGTGACCGAGTGCGCGTTCGCGATGCCGGCGACGGTCGCTGCGACCGAGCACGGGTGCGTGGTGCTGTGCGACTCGCACATGCCCATCATCGCCGTGAACGGGCCGCCGCCGACGTCCTCGACGTAGAGGTGCGGGTTCGTCGTCGACGAATCGACGGCGATCGACGTCACGTTGTCGAACTCGAAGCAGCCCGTCTTCGTGCCCTGGCGCATCGCCGCGATCGCGGTCGGCGTATACGTCGTGCACGCGTCGCTGCTGCCCGAGCCGGAGCCGGAGCCACTGCCGCTGCCGCTGCCTGTGTTGCTGGAATCAGCGGGCGTGTTGTTGTCGCTGCTGCGGCAGGCGAACACGAGAACCGTCGCGAAAAGAATCATTCGGGTCACGGAGAGCTCCTACGTCGGTTGCGGGGAGGGTGTCGCATAGCTCGAGCCGTTTTGGAACTGGAGTTAATTCTTCGCCAACGTAGTTGCCGTCTGGCGAGGCGAAGATCCCCGCCGGGTGATCCACAGCGCCGCCGGTAACGAAGTGAAATCTGCGAGCAGCGCGAGCGCGAACGCCGACGACGTCATCAAGCCAAACTGGCGCAGCGGCGGGAAACTGCTGATGGACAAGCCGAGAAATCCAGCGGCGTTGATCAGCGTCGCGAACACGATCGCGCGGCCCGAGACGCGCAGCGCGTGTGCGAGCCGGTCGTCGAGCGTCGCCGCGGCATCGAGCTCGTGCATGTGATGGAAGAAGTGGATCTGATCGTTCTCGGTCGTGCCGAGCACGGTCGTCGCGATGATGATCGTCGCGACGTTGAGCGAGCCACCGAACGCGCGCATCAAGAGAAACGTGACGAGCAGCGCGAACAGCGACGGGATCATCGCGAGCAGTCGCTCGACGCCGCTCTTGAACA
>DASXEF010000052.1:0-7178 GCA_036490255.1 Kofleriaceae bacterium | reverse complement strand
GTGGGGCTACAGCGCGTTGCCGTTCGACGGCGATTGCTTCGGCTTGCACGTCGGCTCGGACTCGCGCCGCTTGCTGTACGTCGGCCAGCCCGACTCGATCGGCGAACACCCGGTGCTGCTCACCGACACCGACGACGATCCGTATCTCGGTGTCGAGTATCCCGGCATCGACGTCTACCTCGGCGTGTATTCCGGCGTGATCGACTACAAGCCCGAAGTCTACGGCCGGATGATCCAGCATCCGATCTACGGTGCGCGCATGCGCCAGCACGCGACGCGCTACTTCGGCGGCAAGGCCGGCGGCAGCGTCTATGATCTCGTCACCGACCGCGACACCTATAACCGCGTGATGAACCTCGACGCCGACGGCTGGGGAACGCCGCCGACGGTGTGGCCGCCGCTCGATGTCGTGAAAAAGGCGAAGGCGAAGCCAAAGGCCAAAGCCAAGCGGAAGCCAAAGCCGAAGCGGCGGTAACGCTGCTACGATCGTCATGTGATCACGGCCGCCCGGCTCGCTGGCTTCTTTGCAGCGCATGCGATCTGGTCGGTGTCCGACGGCGCGACGCTGATCCCGATCCTCGCGTTCACGACGGAATCGGGCGAGCGTCACATGGAGCGGCTCGTCGGCGAGCTCGCGGCGATGGTCGAAGCCGGCCGCGCGCGGCTCGACGACAACCCGATGGACGCCACGGACGCCGTGCTGCTCTACGACGGCTACCTCACGATCGCGGGCGAAAAAGTCGACGCGATCCTCGTCGAGGTGCTCGCGTACTTCGCGCCCGGCGCGAAGCTGACGCTGGGCATTCCGTACACGCCGCTCGCGTCTGGCAGATTCCTCGTCCACAAGCCGAAGCTGCTCGGCTGGGAACATTGCGAGGACTTCGATCAGACCGAGGCATTGCAGAATTTCTTCGCGGGGATCGCCGAGCACACGCAGGGCTCCGCCGTGTGGAACGCGGCGCTCGACGAGAGTCGTTAGCGCGCTTTCTTCGCGATCAAGATCTTGTCGGCGAGCTCGAGCTCGACGTGCGCGATGTTCGCGATCGCACACGCCGCCGCATCCCACGGCACCGACTTGAGATGGATCGTCACCGTGCCGGTGATGTCGTCGCCGAGCACGAGGCCGAGCTTCGCCGCATCGGCGACCAAGCGCAGCGCGGCGCGCACGTCGGCGCGCTCGAGATCCAGATCGATCATGCTACGCGCCGCCTTCGGCGGCGCTGCGCGCCCAGGCTCAGCCGGGCTTGTCGTCGCGCCGCGATGCTGCACGCTAGGTCCGCACAGATCGCCCGCGTGTGCGGTGCTCGCCGCGAGCAAGAACGCGAGCGCGATCCGCATATCGCGATCGTAGCGTATGCTGCGCGCGCGTGCCGTTAGCGTTGCCGTTCCAGCCGCCGATCGAGCCAATGCTCGCGAAGTTGTCGTCGGAGATTCCCGATGGCGACGCGTGGCTCTACGAGCCGAAGTGGGACGGCTTTCGCGCGCTCGTGTTCAAGGCCGGCGATGAGGTCTACATCCAGAGCCGCGATCTCAAGCCGCTCGGTCGCTACTTTCCCGAGCTCGAAGCGACGCTGCGCGCGAACCTGCCGGATCGCTGCGTGCTCGACGGCGAGATCGTGATCGCCCACGAAGGCCGGCTCGACTTCGACGCGATGCTGCTGCGCATTCATCCCGCCGCGACGCGCGTGCAGATGCTCGCCGCCGAGAAGCCGAGCTCGTACATCGCGTGGGATTTGCTCGCGCTCGGCGACGACGATCTGCGCGCGATGGGTCAGCTCGAGCGCCGCGAGCGACTGGAAAAGGCGATGCACGGCATCAAGCCGCCGGTTCACGTCTCGCCGGCGACGCGCGACAAAGCCGTCGCTGCCGATTGGTTCGAGCGGTTCGAAGGCGCCGGGCTCGACGGCGTGATGGCGAAGCCCGAAACGCTGACGTATCGGCCCGGCAAGCGCGCGATGCTGAAGATCAAGCACCAGCGCACGGCCGATTGCGTCGTCGCCGGCTTCCGCTGGTACAAGGGCGGCAAGGACAGGCTCGTCGGCTCGCTGCTGCTCGGCTTGTACGATTCGGCAGGCACGCTGCATCACGTCGGCGTGTGCGCCGGCTTCAAGCAAACCGTGCGCGCGGAGCTCGCCGAGCAACTCAAGCCGCTCCGCGATCGCGAGCACCATCCGTGGCGCGAGTGGGCCGAGTTTGCCGAAGCAGACATTGCCCAGCGCATGCCCGGCGCGACGAGCCGGTGGAATCGCGGCAAGGATCTGTCGTGGGAGCCGCTGCGCATCGAGCTGGTCTGCGAGGTCTCGTACGATCACCTGCAGGGGTCGCGGTTTCGCCACGGCACGCACTTCCAGCGCTGGCGCACCGACAAGCCGCCCGCCGACTGCCGCTACGATCAGCTCGAAGAAGTGCCCGCGATCGAGCTCGCTCAGTTGTTCGGCGCGAGCACGGCCGCGCGGACTTCCGGCGCGTAGAGCATGCACTCGCGGTCGGAGTCGCAGCCCGGCACGATCGTCAGCGGCGTTGCGGTCGCCGCGACGTACGCTTGCGCGCGCGACAATCGATCGATGCCCTGCGCGTTCGCGCCGCACGATTCGTCCATCGTGCCGTCGCTCGCGTTGGCGAGCGTGTCCTCGCTGCCGACGAAGATCTGCAGATCGCGGCTCGACATGTTGTGAACGATCGTGTCCTGCGTCGGCACCGCGACGTAACCGCTGCGGTTTTGCAGACCGTAGTAGTAATCGTCGAAGCCCGCGCAATTCGTCTGCGGGCTCGGCCGCGTCGAGTCGGGCCACACGTAGCTCGACGGGCTGATCGGCGCGTACGCGATCGCGATGCCGGCGACCGGATCGATCTGGTTCGTCGCCGCGTAGCGCTGGACGAGCTGGCCGCCGCTGCCCATCCCGGTGATCACGATGCGGCTGAGGTTCGGAAACAGCTTCTTGTCGGCCAGGCTCTCCACGAAGCCGTCGACGATCGCGTACGACGAGATGCCGGCGAGCTTGTCGGCAAAGCCATGCGACCAGTCGTGCCCGCTGCACGCCCAGTACAGCTCGTTCGCGGCCGGGTTGTCGGCGTCGCATTGGAAGTGCGGCGCGATCACGATCGTCGAGCCGTCGACGCCGGCTTGTTGTGCCTGCGCCATCGCGTCGGCGAAGTACGCGTTCGCGTCGCGCTCGTCGGCGTGCACGATAATGACCGCGCTCGTGATGCTCGGGTTCGCCGTCGTCAGCGAAAAGTTTCGGTAGAACGGCATCGCCTGCGCGCCGATCGGTTTCGCGTCGAGGCATGGTTGGGCGGCATCGCTGCACGCGGGGAACGACGGACCATTGCTGGTGTCGTCGGCGTTGTGAGCGCAGGCGGCAAGCAAGGCGAGCAAGAAGAATCGCTTCATGCGCGCATAGACTGCGAGCGCGCGCGAAGGCTGCCTGGGTTTCGCTCTATGCCATCCTTAACGAAAGCGCACGGAGCTCGCGCTGCATCGCAGGAGCGTCGCGCGCGCGAAATCGCCGGCCGTGGCCGGGGAACACTTCGACGAACGCGTGCTCGGCGAGCGCCGCCATCGACGTGCGCTGCTCGGGCCACGAGTACCAACAGACGTCGCGGCCGGCATCGAGCCCGTCGCCGGCGTCGTTCGCCCACACGTGATCGCCGGTGAACGCGTTGGTCGCGCGATCGATCAGCACGCAGCTGCCGCGCGTGTGGCCGGGCACCGGCACGATGCGCAGATCCGCGGCGAGGTCGGTCACGCCGTCGATCACGAGCTCGGTGCCGCGCGGCGCGTCGCTCGCGTGCGCGACGCGATCGCAGCCGAACGCGGCGTGCCACTTCGCGTGATCGGCGACGTCGTCGCGATGCGTGAGAAACATCCAGCGCACGCCGCCGAGCTCGCGCACGCGATCGATCAGCGCGCTCGCGGCGCGTGGCGAATCGATCAGCACGTTGCCGTCGGGGCGCGTGACGAGCCAGCTCGCCGCGCCGTACGAATCGCGCGACGCGTAGCCGCAGAAGTACACGTTGTCGGCGACCCGCTCGGGAAACGCGCGCGCCGCCGCTTTGCTGTCGACTTTGTGCGTCGTCGCGATCGAGCTCGTCGGGCACGTCACGAGCGCCATCAGCGCGCGATGCCGCTCGCGATCGCTGGTCGGTTGCGCGCCGACGATCGACTGGCCCATGCGATCGCTGCGCACGAAGCTCGCCGGTGCGAGCTGGCGGCACAGATCGCAATCGATGCACGTGTCGTCGACGTAGAAGTCGCCGTCGGCGTTTTCCGCTAACCGAGCCATTCGCTCTTCGGATCGTAGTCCGGATCGAGCGGTTCGGCAGCTGGCTGCAACTCGGCCGGCACGTTCTTGAGATTGATGCGGATCCGGTACCACGCGGTCGCGCGGCCGCGATTGGTGTCGACGATCACGTCTTCGGGCGCGAGCAACGCGACAACCTCGGGGTGCCTCGCCTTCCACCGCTCGAGGCCGGCGAGCGCGTCGGGCTTGAGCTTGGCCTGCGCGATCGTGAGCACGGGAACTTTCGGCTTGCGCGATGCGCGCGACGGTGCGACGCGCGGCGCTTCACCCGCGACTTTTCGGTAATGCGGCGGCCACGGCGCGTCGGCCTGGCCGTCGCGCTCTTGCTTGTCGGCGAGCTCGAGCAGTGCATCGATGCGGCCCGGATGCTCGTCGATCGCAGCGTGACGATCGCCGTTCGCGGCGTAGATCGCCGGCACCGTGCGCAGCGTGAACTCGCGCGGATCGCAGACCAGCAGCTCGCGCCACGCGAGCGGCATCGACACCCGCGCATCGGGCGTCGCGCGCACCGAGTATGCGCTGCACGTCGTGCGATCGCGCGCGTTCTGGTTGTAGTCGAGGAACACGCCCTGGCGTTCTTCCTTCCACCACTTCGCGGTCGCGATCTGCGGTGCACGTCGCTCGATCTCGCGCGCGAACGCGAGCGCGGCTCGCCGCACGGTCTGGAACGGCCACTCCGGCGCGATCCGCACCCAGACGTGGACGCCGCGCGAGCCCGACGTTTTCGGCCAGCCGACGAGCCCGAGCTCGTCGAGAAAGTCGTTCGCGACCTTCGCGACATCCAAGATCTGCGACCACGCGACGCCCGGCACCGGATCCAAGTCGATGCGGAGCTCGTCGGGCTTGTCCATGTCGATCGCGCGCACCGCGTGCGGATGCAGCTCGATGCAGCCGAGGTTGACGACCCACGCGAGCGCCGCCGCGTTATCGACGACGCATTCGTCGGCGTGGCGGCCCGACGGAAATCGAAACGTCGCGATGCCGACGAACGGCGGATGCTTCGCCGGCGCGCGCTTTTGATAGAACGGCTCGCCCGCCGCGCCGTCGACGTAGCGCTTGAGGACCATCGGGCGACCTGCGACACCACGCAGCGCACCGGCCGATACGCTCAGGTAATAGCGCGCGACCTCGAGCTTCGTGATCCCTGCGTCGGGAAAGTAGATCTTGTCGGGATTCGAGATGGCGACCTCGAAGCCGTCGATCGTCAAGATCTGCTGCGGCGGCTTCGCCATGCTCGAATGCTTGCACGAATGCCCCGCAGGCCGCATGGTTCGCGCCCTATGCGCGCGCGACTCGCGATGCTGATGCGGCTCGCGCTGCCGATGGTGGTCGCGCGCGCGACGCAATCCGCGATCACGTTCGCCGACGCGATCCAGGTCAAGCACCTCGGCACCGACGCGATCGCCGCGGTCGCGACCGGCGGGCTCAACGCGCAGCTGTTCGTGTTCCTGCCGATGGGCATCGCGTTCATCGTGCAGAGCTTCGTCGCGCAGCTGGTCGGCCGCGGCGAGCGCGAACAGACGCGCCGCTTCGCGTGGTACGGCATCGCGATCTCGGTCGCCGCGGCGATCGTCGCCGCCGCCGCGATCCCGCTCGTCGCGCCGACGCTCGGCCTGTTGCCCTACAAGCCGCACCTGCGCGGCATGATGGGCAGCTACATCGACATTCGCTTGCTCTCGGTCGGCGGCGCCGTCGGCATCGAAGCGATCGGCAACTGGTACGCCGGCTTCGGCAACACGCGCATGCAGATGATCGCGAGCGTCATCACGATGGTCGCGGCGGTCGTGCTCAACGCGCTGCTCATCCCGCACTACGGCACCGACGGCGCGGCGATCGCGAGCACGATCGCGTCGTGGCTCGGCTTCGCCGTGCTGCTCGTCAGCTTTCACTTCAGCTGGGGCGGCGCGCCGAGATCCAGAGGCAAGCTCGGCTTGTCGCTGCGTGAATTCGGGCGCGTGCTGCGGTTCGGCTTCCCGAGCGGCGTCAACTGGCTGCTCGAGTTCATGGCGTTCCAGATGTTCGTCAACGTCGTCGTCGGCGAGCTCGGCGGCCCGACCGTCGCCGCGCTCAACGTCGTGCTCGCGATCAACTCGATCGCGTTCATGCCCGCATTCGGGCTCGCCTCGGCGGGCGCGATCGTCGCGGGCCAAGCGATCGGCGCGGGCACGAAGAACGACGTGTGGCCGACCGTCAAGCTCACGCTCGCGTGCAACATCGTGTGGATGGTCGCGATCGCCGGCGCGTACCTCGTCGTGCCGCACGTCGTGCTCGGCTGGTTCGCGCCCGACGGCGTCGACGGCGTCGCGCTCGTCGCGCTGGGCTCGACGATGCTCGCGATCAGCGCCGTCTGGCAGGTGTTCGACGCGACCGCGATGACGCTCAGCGAGACGCTGCGCGCCGCCGGCGACACCGCGTGGACCGCGGGCGCGCGCATCGTGATGGCGTGGTTCGTGTTCGCGCCGGGCTCGTACGCGATCGTGCACTACTGGCACCGCGGCGCATCGGGCGCGATGGTCGCGCTCGTCGGCTATCTCATCCTCATCGCCGCGGCGCTCGCGTGGCGGTTCCGATCCGGTGCGTGGCGAAGTATCGAGTTGATCGAGCCGAAGCTGGTTTGATATTCACGGCTCGTGCAGGACGGAACGTTCACGAGCCGGGCGATCGCGTATCTCAAGGCAGCGATCGCGGACGATCCGACGATGCAGCCGGGATTCGGAACGGGCGGCGTCGCGACGCTGCCCGACGGGACGACGCGCGAGCTGTCCGCCGACGACATGTTCGTCATGCGTCCGTTCGTCGGACCGCTCGTCGTCACGTATGCGGTCGACACGGGTAACGCATACGCGTTGCTGCAACAGCGCCACCTCACGAAGGACG
>DASXEF010001011.1:0-4891 GCA_036490255.1 Kofleriaceae bacterium | reverse complement strand
GACCTGCCGCACGATGCAGCTATGATGCTCCGAGCGGCGTGAGAGAATCGCGCCATGCGCGGCGTTTGTTTGGCCGTCATTCTTACGAGCGCCACGGCGGTCGCCAACGAGCCGATCTCGATCGCGATGGACCGCGGTGACGACGGCGTCCGCGCCGACGCGTCGCTGACGATCATCCCGGCGTCGGCGTTCGCGTTGCGAGCCGACGCTTACGTCCAGTACGTCGATCCGCGGTTTCACGCCGGCGGCTACGTCGCGATGCCGTTCACGTTCGAGCATCCGGACTACGGCTACCCGTCATCGTCGTGGTTCGGCAACCTCGAGCTCGGCGCGCTCTACGTCGCGCACGTGCTGCCCCAGCTCCGCGTCGTCGCGCGCGTCGGGATCGTGCTGCCGACGTACAACGATCCGACGTCGATCAGCGGCGACGTGCTGCGGCTGACCGATTGGGTAGACAACGACTCCGACGCAACGACGCTGCGATTCGCGGTCTCGCCGATCTATCGCAACGGCGTGGTCTTCACCCGCGTCGACATCGGCTTCGATCGCGGGCCGACGCCGGAGCGCTTGCCGGAGGCGACGAGCTTCGTGCGCGTGAACGCGGCGGTCGGAGTCGCGGTCGAGCGCGTCGCGTTCTCGGTCGAGAGCGTGAACTTGTACGCGACGAACGGCCCGTTTATCGGCAACGGCACCCTGCCGGCTCGCGGTGCGAGCTGGCGCGACGAGGTCGTGCTCGGCGGCCAGTATCAGATCGGCGTCGCGACGCCGTACTTCGCGTTCGTCCTGCCGGCCGATCACGACATGCGGCAGTCGTTTGACGCTGCGCTGACGATCGGCTGTGACGTGCGGCTTCGCTAGCTTGCGTGATCGGGATTGACTTCTTGTTGTCAATGCACATAGTGAACGCCGCAATGCGCACGTTCTCGTCGTCAGCGTCACTCAGCGGCTCGGTCGAGCCGCCTCGCTGCGCGACTGTCTAGAGAACGTTCCACAACCGTTCGCTTTCGGGCCGCGCCGGTCACGAAAGCGTGCGGATGGTCCGTACGAGCGGCGATCGGTGGCCCGCTTGTAAGGAGAGACCAATGCAGAAACCCATCGTCAACGTCGGCACCATCGGTCATGTCGATCACGGCAAGACCACGCTGACCGCCGTACTCACCCGCTACGGCGCGAATCCGCTGCAGTTCGATCAGATCGACAGCGCACCGGAGGAGCGCCGTAAGGGCGTGACGATCAACCTCGCTCACGTCGAGTACGACACGGCGACGCGGCACTACGTCCACGTCGATTGCCCGGGCCACGCCGACTACGTCAAGAACATGATCACGGGTGCGTCCCAGATGGACGGCGCGATCCTGCTCGTCGACGGCACGCAAGGTAGCCAAGCGCAGACCCGCGAGCACGTGTTGCTCGCGCGCCAGGTCGGCGTCAAGCACCTCGTCGTGTTCGTCAACAAGCTCGACGTGGCCGATCCCGAGCTGGTCGACCTGGTCGTGCTCGACGTCGCCGAGTTGCTCGAGCAACACGGCTACGGCGGTGCGCCGATCGTGCGCGGCTCGGCGCTGTGCGCACTCGCGGGTGATCCGAAGTGGATCGCCACGATCGACGAGCTGCTCGCGACGATGGATCGCGCGATTCCCACGCCCGTGCGCGACGTCACCTCGCCGTTCTTGATGACGGTCGAGGGCGTCCACACGATCGAGGGCATCGGCACCGTCGTCACGGGACGCGTCGGCCGCGGCGTGATCGACGTCGGTGACACGGTCGAGCTGATCGACAGCGGCCGGCCGATCGTGATCACCGGGATCGAGTCGTTCCACCGCGAGCAGACGAGCGCACGTGCAGGCGAGAATGTCGGCCTGCGCTTGCGCAACGTGCCGCGCGGCGAGATCGCACGCGGTCAGGTGCTCGCCGCTCCCGGCTCGATCCAGTCGCACCGCACGGCGAAGGCCGAGCTCTACCTCCTCACCGCGCGTGAAGGTGGTCGGGCCAAGCCGATCCGCGCGGGCTACCGGCCGCAGCTGTTCGTCGGTGCGACCGACGTGACCGCGACGCTCGGCGTCATCGATCCGGTCGAACCGGGTGGACGTGCGGAAGTCGAGCTCGCGCTCGATCGCGCGATCGCCCTCGAGGCCGGCGTGCGCTTCGCGGTCCGTGAGGGCGGGCGCACCATCGGTGCGGGCGTGGTCACGGAGGTCACGAGTTAGTGACGACCCGCGGGCGGGAGCAGCGAAGCGAAGCCCGCGGGACTTGGATACGGCCCGGTTGCGACGAGCAGCCGGGCCGGTTGTTTATTGGGGCGTTTTCGTGATCAGCGAGTCGACGGCGTGGACCGGCGGCGACGCACCGTTGATCAGATGCTTGATCGCACCGAGCACGAGCCGCTGGCTCTCGAGCATGCTCTTACCGGCGAAGCCCGTCGAAACCACGGCAATGTTGTAGTGGCCGCCGCCGCCCGAAACCTCGACGGTGGCATCGGGCAACACGCCTTTGATCGAAGTCGAGATCGCCTCGCGGACGTCGCCCTTAAAATCGGTTGGATGGTCGCTCACGCGCACCTGGTAGCACAGCTGTTATCCATTCCATACCCCAGCGGTACGCGCGTTCCTGCTAGGGTCGGAGGGTGAAGACCCTGGCGGCCGAGCTTTGGGGACCGCTACCGCGCGTGGAAAACCACTGCACGCTCGCGCGCTCCTCGGTTCGAGTCGGCCGCGAGCTCCGCGACCTGTTCATCGGCGCGTACGGCATGTTCGCCGCGCGCTGTCGCGCGATCGACGAGCCCGGGCTCGCGGTGATCGGCGTCGACGAGGCGACCGGTCGCCCTGCCGGCGTGCTCACGCTGCTCGCGCGCGTCCAGCGCTACGTCGCCGGCATCGCCGGTCGTCACGACGCGTGTGATTTGTATCTGCATGGCAACGCCGATCTCGCGCTGCGCCAGCTCGCGATCGTGCTCGATCCCGTCCACAACTGGGCGCCGCGCTCGACGCAGATCCGCTATCGCGTGCTCGACCTGCGCACGACGAACGGCTTCGCCGACGAGAACGGCCGGCCGTTGCGCGGCCTGCGCTGCGAAGGTCCCGCGATCATGCGCAGCGGCGGCTTCGCGCTGTTCGTGCTGCCGCTCGGCGATCCGGCCGACTGGCCCGAATCGGCGAGCGACGCGTGGTCGATGATCCCCGAGCGCGTGTATTTCGACGAGCTCGATCGCAGCCCGAAAGGCTCGATGCCGCTCGTCGCGCAGCAAGTTCGCAACATCGCCGACGGCACCGGCGCCGGGCTCACCAGCTCGCGCGTGCGGTCGAGCGTCGTGATGCGCACGCACGGTCCACGCGACACCGCGAGCTCGTTCGCGGCGGTCGGCGATCACGCCGGCACGCTCGAGCTGATCGGCAAGACCCACCGCGGCACGCTCACGCTCGGTCACGACGCGCTTCACGACGGCGTGTTGATCGGCCGCTACGCGCGCTGCGACGCATCGCAGATGCTCGACGACAAGTCGCTGTCGCGCGTCCACGCGCTGCTGCTCCACGTCGACGACACGCTGCTGCTGATCGACACCGCGAGCCGCAACGGCACGCGGACGCACGGTGCCACTGACAGCCGGCTGTTCACGCTCGGCGATGGCAGCGAGCTCGAGCTCGGCTCGCACACGCGCGTGCGCTGGCGCTGGAGCGACTGACTGGAGTGTCGGCCAAACTGCGGCGCGTGCTGTATCGCGCCGTCGATCTCGCCCTGTCTCGCGTTGCCGAACGGTAAGCCCGCGGGCGAGCGCTGCCCGCATCTGACGATCGACGTGCGCTGCGCGCTGTTCGGTACGCCCGAACGGCCGGCGACGTGCGTCGGGATCAAGCCGCAGCTCGAGATGTGCGGCGCGTCGGCGGAGCAGGCGATGGCGACGCTGATCGCGTGGGAACGGCTGACCGCGCCGCGTTAGTGCGTCTTCGTTCGGCTGCGCTTCGTCTGCGTGCGCGGCCGCAGCGTTTCTTTTTTGCGCGATCGATCGATCCGCTCGGTGCGCTGATGCGTGTTGCCGCTCGGCCACGTCACGGCCGGCAACGGCGACGCCGGCCGCGCGAGCAAATAACCCTGACCGAAGTGCGCGCCGGCTTCGATCACCGCGTCGAGCTCTTCTTCGGTCTCGATGCCCTCGGCGACGACGAGCGCGCCGAGCGCGCGGCAGAGCGACACGACCGACGACACCAGCGTGAACAACCGCGAGCCTTGCGACAGCCCCGCGATCAACCCGCGGTCGAGCTTCACGACGCGCGGATTGAGATCGACGATGTACTTGAGGTTCGAGTAGCCGGCGCCGAGATCGTCGACGACGAGATGCACGCCGCGGCCGCGCACCTCGGTCAAGATGCTCTGGCACAGCTGGAAGTGCGAGAGCGGAATGCTCTCGGTGATCTCGAGATAGATGTCGTGGTTGTGCTGGAAGATCGGATCGTTCGGCTGGACGAGCCACTTCTCGTTGAGCTCGGCGGGATGGATGTTGACGAACAGCTTGTGGTTCGGGCAGTCGTCGATCGCCATCTCGCGGAGCAAGCGGCCGAGCTCGCCCGTGCAGTTGTGCTCGACGGCGGCGGCGAACAACGCGAGCGGACCGTCGAACTCCGGCGACGTCGGCCGCGCGAGCGCTTCGTAAGCGAAGATCTCGTGTGTCTTCAGATCGACGACGGGCTGATAGACGACGCGAACTTCGCGCTCGTCGATCGCCTTGCGAATCGCTGCATCGGTGAACGGTGGACGCGTCGATCGCAACACGAGATGACCAAGATATCACTTACTCGTCGTCGTGCGCGTCGTCGGCGTGAACACCGTCGTCGGCGTCGGTGTCGTACTCGACCTTCGGCTCCGGATCGTTGTGCGTGTGCTCGTTGCCCCACGCGCT
>DASXEF010000928.1:0-4476 GCA_036490255.1 Kofleriaceae bacterium | reverse complement strand
CGCTGCAACGCGGGCGACGGCTTCACGTCGCAGGTGTCATCGGGCGAGACCGTGACGATCTTGTGATCGATCAAGAACTGGCGCAGCTGCTTGGCCTGCTCGGTGGCGGCGGCGAGCGAATCGGCCGGGCGATCGGTGTCGATCGCCGCGACGACCTCGGCGGGCGTCTTGTTGGGATCGATCGCTTTGGCGGCATCGACGAGCGCCGCCGAATCGCGGGCGAGCGTGTCGTCGGCGAGCTTTTGCAGCGCGGGCAGCGTGATCGCGAAGCCCTCGTCGGCGGCGAGCTTGCCGAGGAACTTCTCGGTGCCGAGCGCGAACTTGGTGGTGCCGCTCGCCTGCTGATCTTGCAGCCACTTCGCGTGCTCGCCGAGCGCCGACTTGCACGTCGCGAAATCGGGCTGGTCGCCGAGCTGATCGCGAACGTCGTGGTCGATGAAGTCGATCATGCCGTTGGTCGACAGCAGCGCGATGTCGATCCACGTCCGCGGCATCGGCAGCTTCAAGTTCGATCGAGCTTGCTTGAGATACGCGGGCAGGGCCTTGCAGAGGCTCGCGACGGCCGCGGCGCGCTGCGCGACCGGCGCGTACGGCCGCACGACGTAATCGGCGATGCCGAGGCTGGTGTACGAAATTGGATTCGTATGCATCGAGTCGAGCTGCTCGTCATCGAAGACGGTCGACCGCAGGTGCGTCTTGATCTGATCGAGCGTCTCGCGCTGGGTCGGCGACAGCTGCGCCGCGTCGATCGCCTCGACCGCCTTGAGATCGTCGCGCGCGCGGGTGTGATCGGCTTCGAGCGCGGCCGGCGAGATGTCGGCGAGCTCGCCGTCGCGCTCGTGGAGCCCGAGCTCGACGGCCCAACCCGGCGCGTTGACGAGCATGTCGTCGAGAATCTTGTTGGCCAGCGCGTCGAAGTCGCCGGGCTTCGGCGCGGCAGGCGGCGGTGACGAGCACGCGCCCACGGCGGCAAAAGTTCCGATCCAGATCCACGTTCGCATGCGCGCACGGTAGCCCGTCAGCGCCGGTCGCGCACCATCATGTCGGCCGCGTCGACAAAACCGATCGCGCGATAGAAGGAACGCGATCCGGTACGCGTGTGGAGCACGAACTTCACGCCGTCGTGGCCGGTCATCAGCGCGGCCATGACGAGCCGGCCGATGCCGCGCCGCCGATAGTCGGGATCGACCATCACGTTATTGACGTAGGCGGTGACGACGCCGTCGGAGATCACGCGGCCGAAGCCGACGAGCCGGTCGCCGTCGTAGGCGTGCGCGACCCAGCGCGAGCCGGCGAGCGCCGCGGCGAGCGTCGCCTCGGCGAGCACGCCGAACTCGCAGCGCGCGCGCAGGGCCGCGAGCGCGGCGAGATCGATCTCGGGACCTTCGCGGACGTCGATCGTCACGGCAACGCGATGGTCGCACGATCCGCCGACGGATCGACGACGACGCTCGCGCTGCTCGTCGGACCTTCGCACCACACCCGCGACTTCAACGCGGCGATCGTGAGCACGACGCTGCCGGTCGCGTCGGTCTCACCACGCGGCGTATCGCCGGCGAAGAAGTCGCCCATGCTGTAGTTGGCCAAGCACGTCGCGCCGGGGACGGGTGCCGACGCGCGCGTGACACGCACCGCGACATCGCGCGTCGCGTGCTTGCCGACCGCGAGCTCGACGGTCTTGCCCGATTGCACGATCGCCTGGCCGAGCGCGTCGTCGCGCGTGACCGCCGTGACCTCGCCGGCCGGCACGTCGGCGACCGTCGCGCCGCACGCGACATGCTCGAACGTCGTGCTCGACGCGGTGTAGAGCTCGACCTCGCCCGATTCGCAGGTCACGTGCACGCTACCCGGATCGTGGAGCACGATGCGCGCGTCGGTGTCGGGCGCGACGTCGACGGTCGCGGTCATGCCCGGCGGTCCCGCGACGCGCAGCTTGTACGACCGCGCGGCGGCGACGTCGATCGAGAACGCGCCGTCGGCGTCGGATCGCGCCGCGATCCCACGCGATTCGATCGAGGCGTCGGGGATCGCGGCGCCGCGATCGTCGACGACGTGGCCCGCGAGCTTCGCGTGGACGAGCGTGACGGCGACGCGCATGCCGGTGATCGCCGAGGTCGCGTCGGGTACGGCGATCGTCACGGCCGGCCCGATCGGCGGCAGCGCGTGGCCGTCGACCGTGACCGTCACCGCGTAGCTGCCGCGGCCGCCGCTCAGCATCGCGACGCGAAACGTGCCGTCGTCGTGCGTCGTCGCGGTGCCCTCGTCGTTCATGTCGTTGTTGTCGAGCTTGATGGCCGCGCGCGCGATCGGCGCGCCGGCTTGATCGACGACGATCCCCGACACGCTCGCAGAAAATGCGATGTCGAGCTCGACGCCGTCGACCGAATGATCGGTGACCTCGATCGTCTTCGGCGCCGAGAACCCGCCGAGCACTTCGCTCTGCGCGACCAACGTCGCCGGGCCGGGCGCGATCACCTGCCACACGAAGCTGCCGTCGTCGCCGCTGATCGCGTTCGGCCCCATCCCGGTGATCTCGGCACCGGCGACCGGCGCGCCGGCATGGACGACGCGGCCGCGGATCTCGAGCGCGGGCGCGAGCTCGAGCTGCAGCGGCGCCGGGCCGGTCGTGATGTTGCGCACCGGCTGGTAGTGACGCGACGCGAACGTGCCCTTGCCGAAGCGCACGTCGGCGAATTCGAACGAGCCGTCGGCGTGCGTCGTGGTCTCGGCGATGCCGCCGGCGTCGGGCATCCACGTCAGCTCCGCGTTCGCGATCGGCTTGCCGGCCGAGTGCGCGACGCCGCGGATCGTATCGGCGGGGCGCAGCGCGATCACGATCGGCGCCGTCGTCAGCGCGACGTTGACGGTCAACGCCGCATCGAGCACGAAGCCGTGCGCGACGGCGACGACGTCGTACGCGCCGGCGCCGAGGCCGTGAAACGAGAACGCGCCGGTGTCGTCGGTCGTCGCGCCGGCGCCGACGTTGCGCGTGCGCATCAGGCCGCGGTTCGTGCGCAGCGACGGCATCACGCGAACGCGGGCATCGGCGATCGGCGCGCGGTCGGGGCCGATCACGGTGCCGCTCAGCGCAGCTTCTGGAACGAGCGCGAAATCGACGTCGATCTGGCCCGGCATCAGATGGCGCACCGCCGATGCGAACCCGGCCGCGACGGCCGTGATCTCGGTCTGCGCGTTCATGTCGCACAGCGCGAACTGACCGGCCTTGTTCGTGGCGACCATGCCGTCGATCTGTGCGCCGTCGATCGGCGCGCCGCCGCTGCTGTCGGTGACGCGACCGACGAGCTCGCGCGTGCACGCGTGCACGACAAGCACGATATCGGTCCGATCGCCGTCGCGTACGTCGACGTGCTGGCCCGGCCCGATCACGCCGGCGGAGAACGCGCGTAGCCAGTAGTTGCCGGCGGGCACGTCGAGCGCGAAGTGGCCGTCGGCGCCGGCCTCGGCGCGCGCGTCGAACCCGTCGTCGTCGGTCGCCACGCGCACGGTCGCCGCGGCCGGCTTGCCGTCGAGCATGACGCGGCCGGCGAGGTGGCGGACGCTGCCGACGCCGGCGCTGCTGCCGCGATGACCCGGCGACGACGTGGACGCCGCCGTCGGCTCGATCGCGCGGTGCGGATGCTCGCCCACCGAGTAGACGCCGAACCACACGATCGCGATCGCGATGACGACCGCGACGATTGCCAAGATCCACCACCGACGCATGTCGTGACTATGACGCGAGATGCGAGTCGACATTGCAGCGATTCGTCGTCGGCAATGCGTGCACGCCGCTGCGCGAATTGGGTACGATGCGGGCGATCGATGAGCGAGCCGCTGGTCACGACGCCGGGCGAGAACCGCGGGCTGCCGATTCGCACGCTGCGCGTCGAAGTGCTCGAAGGGCCGGATGTCGGGCTCGTCCATCGCGCGCGCGAGGACAAGCTCGCGATCGGCAGCGCCGACGGCAACGACGTCGTGCTCGCCGACGATCGCGTGTCTCGCTATCACCTCGAGCTGTCGCGCGGCCGCGCCGGCGTGCGCATCGTCGATTGTGGCTCGACCAACGGCACGTGGGTCCACGGCCTCGCGATCGACGCGGCCGAGGCACCGGCCGGCACCGTGATCGCGCTCGGCGCCACCAAGCTCAAGGTCACCGACGGCGACGAGGTCACGCTCGATCTCCACGATCGCGACACGCTCGCCGGGTTGCGTGGTCGCGCGCCGGTGATGCGGCGGCTGATGTCGCAGCTCGAGCGCGCCGCGAAGAGCGACGTCTCGGTGCTCGTGATCGGCGAATCCGGCACCGGCAAGGAGCTGGTCGCCCGCGCGCTCCACGATCTCGGCCCGCGCGGCGCGCAGCCGTTCGTCGCGGTCGATTGCGGCGCGTTATCGCCGTCGCTCGTCGCGAGCGAGCTGTTCGGTCACGAAAAGGGCGCGTTCACCGGCGCCGAATCGCAACATGTCGGTGCGTTCGAG
>DASXEF010000884.1:0-21548 GCA_036490255.1 Kofleriaceae bacterium | reverse complement strand
CGACTGGGACAACGGCTCGCTCGAGGTGATCGCGCAGACGCCCGAGACGCCCCGTCGCGCGCAGCCGGTCCGCGTCACGAACGTGTTACTCGAGCACGCACGCCTCGTCGACGAGCTGCGCGCGATCCGCAACTGATTCCGGAACCTGCCGGCGTCGCGCGCTGCCGTGCGTGATACCGGAGATCATGCGCTTCGCGATCATCGTGCTCGTCGGCCAGCTCGTCGCCTGCAGCTCGGACTACATGCCGCGCCGGCCGAATCACGTCGCGATCGTCATCCAGAACGGCAGGCCGGTGTACGTCCGCGATGGCCAGACGTTCGAGCCCGGGCTCGGCGGCGGCCTCGTCGACGCCGTGCACGGCAATCGAGCCGCGGTCGCCGCCGCCGAAGAGTTTCGCAGCCGGCAGATCACCGGGGTCGCGGCGACGGTGCTGGGCGTCGTCGCGATGCTCGGCGGCGCGACATGGGCTGGCGTGGCTGCCGCGAACGATCGGCCGAACAGCCAGCTCGCGGCACCGATCGCGCTGGCGATCGGCGGCGTCGTCGCGATGCTCGTCGGTACGTTCTATTTCGCGAGCGCGCCGCCGCATCAGTGGGACGCGATCAACATCTACAACGACGGCGCCGAGCCAGCGCCGACGCTCAAGCTCGCGCCGCCGGGCTACACGAGCTCGCGCGAATCACTTCGCATGCGGTAGCGAGCTACAGCTTCGCGAGTAGATCTTTTTTCTTCGCTTCGAACTCGGCGTCGGTGAGCACGCCGGCGGTCTTGAGCTCGCCGAGCTGCTTGAGGGTCGCCATGATCTGGTCTTTCGACTCGGCGACCGGCGCGGCTGGCGCAGCCGCGGGATGCGCGCTCGCCTGCATGTTCGCGAACTGGCCGGCCATGTTGAAGCCGAGGCCGATGCCGGCGCCCTGCAGCGCACCGCCGCCGTCGCTGCCGTTCTTCATGCCCTCGGCGGCGCCCATCATCATCTCGGCCTGCGCGAGCTGCTGATACGCGGCCATGCCGCCCGGCGCTTGGCCCATGCCGCTGACGTACGCGATGCGATCGACGAGCTTGTCGAGCCGCTCCTTGTCGTTCTGATCCATCGTGATCGAGAAATCACCGAAGCGGATGATCTCGACGCCGTACGGCTCGATGTTCTTGCGGACGTTCGCGAGCGTCGACTCTTCGATCTCCTCGGTGTACGCGCCCGAGGTGACCTTCATCATCGGCCAGCCCTGCTTGACGATGAGCTCGGCGACGCCGTCCTTCATCGTCTTCTGGACCTGGCTCTTGAACCAGCCGAGGAACGAATCGTTGTCGGTCGCACGCTGGCCGACGATGCCGATCACGAACTTCGACGGGTCCATGACCTTTGCGGAGAACTCGCCGTAGACCATGAGCCGCACGCGGAGCTGCGTCTGCGGATCTTGGATGTCGCCGATCGACGTGCCGAACTTGATCGACGGCATCTCGCGGATCGTGACGAAGAAGACTTCGCAGATGAACACGTCGCCGCCGGTGAACTTGTCGATCAGGAGGCCCAGGAACGGGATGTTCGACGCATCCAGCGTGTGGCGGCCCGCCGAGAAGCTGCCGACGAACTTGCCGTCCTTGAAGAACAGCGCGACCTCGTCGGAGTCGACGGTGAGCTGTGCGTGGTTGGGGATGTTCTGGTCTGGATGTTTGTAGACCCAGTAATCCTTCGCCGAGTCGGGTCGTGCGATCGCGAGCTGATGCACGCCACCCTTGATGAAGCTCATGATTCCCATGTGCTGCGGTGCCTCCGTAAAAGACGGTAGCACATAGCGTAAGCACGAACGGACGACGCGGAAGTGCCCGACACGCGCGGGATATTGCTAGGTTCGCGAGGTGCGACCGGTGCGACTGATCGCGACCTTGATCGCGATAAACGCCGTGCTCGTCGTGGTCGGCCGCGTCGCGTTTCCGACGGTCGACGAACGCGCGGGCAACGGCGTGCGCGTCGGCCTCGTGTTCGACCTCGGCGGCAAAGACGACAAGTCGTTCAACACCGCCGCGTGGAACGGCCTGCAGGCCGCGCGCGATCAGCTCGGCGTCCACATCGAATACATCGAGCCGAGCGAAGGCAACGATCGCGCGTCCGCGCTGCGCTCGCTCGCCGCGAAGCACCTGGATCTCGTGATCGGCGTCGGCGTGATCGTCGGTCCCGATCTCGAGCAGCTCGCGCGCGAGTTCCCAGACGTCGACTTCGCCGGTATCGACTACGCACCGGGCCCGAATGCGCCGAAGTTGCCAAATCTGCTCGCGCTGAAGTTTCGCGAGCAAGAGGGCAGCTTCCTGGTCGGCGCGATCGCGGCACTGGTCTCGCGCACGCACACGATCGGGTTCGTCGGCGGCATGAAGCTGCCGCTGATCCGCAAGTTCGAGGTCGGCTACACCGCGGGCGCGCATTACGTCTGCCCGACGTGCCGCGTGCTCGCGGTCTACGCGGGCACGGAGCCGAAAGCGTTCAACGACGCGCCGCGCGGTCACGAGCTCGGCGCCGCGCTCTACGACGAGGGCGCCGACATCATCTTCACCGCGGCGGGCAAGACCGGCGACGGCGTGTTCGCGGTCGCGCGATCGCGCGGGCTCTACGCGATCGGCGTCGATTCGGATCAATACGACATGGCGCCGTGCTGCATCGTCACGAGCATGCTCAAGCGCGGCGACCTCGCCGTGCTCGGCGCGATCCGCGACGTCGTCGGCCGCGTCAACCAGCTCGCCGATCAGATCATCGCCGGCAAGATCCAGGTGCCGTTCGAATGAACCTCCAAGCGACGCTCGACAAATCGTATGGCCCAGCGCGCGTCTTGCGCGGCGCGACGATCGCGATCGCATCCGGCACGGTGCACGCGCTCGTCGGCGAGAACGGTGCCGGCAAGAGCACGCTCGTCAAGATCGTCGCGGGTGTCGTGGCGGCCGAGGGCACGCTGGCGATCGACGGCACATCGATCGACGTCGCGATGTGGGATCGCAAAACGGCGCGCGCCGCGGGCATCGGCATCGTGCAACAGCACGGCGCGTTCGCCGGCACGCTCAGCGTCGTCGAGAATGCCGTGCTCGGCGCCGAAGCCGGCGCGCTGCTCGAGCTCGCGCCGACCGCAAAGGCGCTGCGAGACCTCGGCGAGCGCGTCGGCCTGCCGATCGATCCGTGGGCGCGTGCGGATTCGCTGTCGCTCGGCGCGGCGCAGCGTGCGGAGATCGTCGCGGCGCTGCACGCCGGTGCGAAGCTGCTCGTGCTCGACGAGCCGACCGCGGTGCTCGCGCCGATCGAAGTCGACGGCTTGCTGAAGACGCTGCGCGCGTTGGCAGAGCAGGGCACGACGATCGTGATCGTCACCCACAAGCTCGACGAAGTCCGCGCGGTCGCCGATGCGGTCACCGTGCTGCGTGCCGGTGAGACCGTCGCGACGTTCGGTCGCGATGCCGACAGTCACGCGATCGCGAAGGCGATGATCGGCGCGGAACTGCCGGCGCCGAGTCGCGTCGCAGAACCGCGCGACGAGGTCGCGTTGTCGCTCGACCACGTCGGCGCCGGCGTGCTGCGCGATGTCTCGCTGCGCGTGCGCGCCGGCGAGCTCGTCGGGGTCGCGGGCGTCGACGGCAATGGCCAGCGCGAGCTCGCACTCGCGATCGCGGGGCTCGTCGATCACGCCGGCAGCGTGATGATCGCCGGGCGCGACGTGTCCGCGTTGTCGGCACGCGCGCGGCTCGCGGCCGGGCTCGCGAGCGTGCCCGAAGATCGCCATCACGGCGGGCTCGTGCTCGATGCGAGCGTCGCCGACAACCTCGTGCTCGGCCGCAGCGACATCACCGGCGCGTTCGTGATCGATCGCTCGCGGGTCGCGACGTTCGCGCGCGATCGCGTCGCCGAGCTCGACATTCGTCCGCCGGAGCCGAACGCGATCGCGAGCACGCTGTCGGGCGGCAACCAGCAAAAGGTCGTGATCGGCCGCGAGCTGTCGCGACCGAAGCTCGCCGCCGTGGTCGCGAGCCAGCCGACGCGCGGCGTCGATCTCGGCGCGGTCGTGCGCATCCACGATCAGCTTCGCGCAGCCGCGCGCGGGGGTGCCGGCGTGCTCGTGATCTCCGCCGACCTCGACGAGCTGCTCGCACTATGTCACCGCATCGTCGTGCTGCTGCGCGGCTCGCTCGTCGGCGAGCACACCGCCGAAGCCGGCGCGCGCGCCAAGCTCGGCGAGCTCATGACCGGAGCCGGCGCGTGACCCGGCGCGAGCTGATCTCGGCGACGATCGCGCTGCTCGCGACCCTCGCGGTCGGCAGCGCGCTGATCCTGATCGTGCACCGCGGCCCCGGCTACATCTGGCTCGAGATGTTGCACCGCGTCGGCAGCGATCCGGCGCGCATCGGTCAGGTGCTGTATCGGGCGACCGCATTGGCGCTCACCGGGCTCGCGGTCTCGATCGCGCTCGACGCCGGCTTGTTCAACATCGCCGGCGAGGCGCAGCTCGCGGCCGGCGTGCTCGCGTGCGCGGTCGTCGGCGCGGCGCTGCCAGCCGCGACGCCGTGGCCGATCGCGATCCCGATCTGCGCGCTCGCGGCGGCTGCCGCCGGCGGTTTGATCGGCGCATTGATCGGCATCGCGCGCGTCACGCGCGGCGCGCACGAGGTGATCACGTCGATCATGCTCAACGAGATCGTCGGCGCGGTCGTGTTGTGGGTCGGCAACGCGTTCTTGTTCGAGAACGGCACGACGACCGGCCCTGCGATCGCGCTCGGCGCGCGGTTGCCGCAGCTCATTCCGGGTAGCTCGGCGAACGTCGCGATCGTGTTCGCCGCTGCGGCGATCGTCGCCGCGTGGTGGATCCGTTCGCGCACGACGTGGGGCGCGGCCTTGCGCGCGGTCGGTCGCGATCCGGCGGCGGCACGCGCGGTCGGCATTTCCGTCGGCCGCGTGCAGATCGCAGCGATGACGATCGCCGGCGCGCTCGCCGGCCTCGCGGCGATCAACTTCGTGCTGGGCGATCGTCACGCCTACGAAGAAGGGCTCGGCCGTGGCTTCGGCTTCGTCGGCTTGTCGGCGGCGCTGCTCGGCCGGCTCGAGCCCGTCGGCATCGCGATCGCGGCGCTCGTGCTCGGCTATCTGTCGGTCGGCGGGCTGGCGATCTCGGACCTCGTGCCGAAGGAGCTGCCCGAAATGTTGCAGGGCATCGTCGTGATCGCGATCGCGATCGCGGTGCCGTGGACGCGCAAGCGCATGCTGCGGAGGCCGGCGTGATCGCGTTCGTCCAGCGCGTGATCGTCGCGAGCATCACGCTCGTGCTCGCATCGCTCGGCGGTGCGATCACCGAGCGCTCCGGCCTGATCGATCTCGCGATCGAAGCGAAGCTATTATTCGGCGCGTTCGCCGCGGCCACGGTCGGCCACGCGACCGGCTCGCTCGCGGCCGCGATCGCCGCCGGCATCGTCGCCGGGATGCTCGTCGCCGCGGTGCAAGTCGGCTGCGCGGCGATCTTCGAAGCCGATCAAGTCATCGTCGGCATCGGGCTCAACCTCGTCGCGCTCGCCGGCACGCGGTTCTTGATGCAGGTGATCTACGACACCGGCACGAACACGCCGCCGTCGCCGCAGCTCGCCGACGGCGTGCTCGCGAACCCGCTCGTGTGGCTCGCCGCCGCTGCCGCGATCGCGGTACCACTCGCGCTGACGCGCACGCGCTGGGGCCTGCGCTTGCGCGCCGCCGGTGATCGCCCCGATGCGCTGGTCGCGGTCGGCGTGTCGCCGGCGCGCACGCGGTTGTACGCCGCGCTCGTCGGTGGTGCGCTCGCGGGCGCGGGCGGAGCGAAGCTCTCGCTCGCGGTCGCCGGGTTTTCGGCCGACATGGCAGGCGGCCGGGGCTACATCGCGCTCGCGATGGTGATCCTCGCCGGCTGGCGACCGGCGTACGCGGCGCTCGCGTGTCTGGGCCTCGCGGTCGCCGACGCGCTCGAGATTCACATCGAGATCACGACGGCGATCGGCCGCCACATTCCGCCCGAGCTCGCGCACCTGGTGCCGTACGTGTTGACGCTCGTCGTGCTCGTCGCGTGGAGCAGCCACGCGCGCAAGCCGCCCGCGGCGCTCGGCAAGTAGGCTCGCTTTAGTCCGTCCCTCGAGCGCCTAACGATCTCGCGGGGTTCCGCGGACGAAGTTGCGCTAATGGACTACGTCCCTACATCTGAGCTGGCGCGGCGAGGCCGAGCAAGCTCAGGCCCTGCGCCATCACCGATTGCACGGTCGCGACGAGCGCGAGCCGAGCTTCGCGGGTCGCGACGTCGTCGACGAGGACGCGCAGCGACGCGTCGCCGTTGCCGGCCGTGTACCAGCGCGAGAACTCGGCCGCGAGCTCTAGCAAGTAGTGCGCGATCACGTGCGGCTCGCTGTTGGTCGCCGCGCGCACGACGTGCTCGGGGTAATCGAGCAACCGCCGCGCGACCGCCCATTCGGCATCGGTCGCGAGCTTGCCGAGCTCGACCGCGGCACCGGTCGCGGGTGGCGCTTTGCGCCGAATCGATGCGCACCGCGCGTGGCTGTATTGCAAGTACGGCCCGGAGTCGCCTTCGATCGACACGGCTTTCTCGATGTCGAAGTCGACGTCTTTGTCGCGCTGCGACGCGAGGTTCGCGAACACGACGGCGCCGATGCCGACGTCGAGTGCGGTCGCTTCGATCTGCGCTTCGGTCATCTCGGGGTTCGCCGCGGCGATGCGCTCGCGAACTTCGGCGCTCGCGATGTCGAACACCTGCTTCATCAGCACGACGTTGCCGAGCCGCGTCGCGGTCTTCTTGCCGCCGAGCCGCACGAGCCCGTACGGCACGTGCTCGCAGCGCGACGACCAGGCATGACCGGCTTTCGCGAGCACCTTGAACAGCTGGCGAAAGTGCAGGCCTTGCTCGCGCGCGACGACGTAGAGCATCCGCGTGAACTGATACTCGTTCCAGTGATACTCGGCGGCGGCGATGTCGCGCGTCGCGTAGAGCGTCGTGCCGTCCTGTTTGACGAGCAGGAACGGCGTCTTTTCACCGTCGAGGAACACGACCTGCGCGCCTTCGCTCTCCTCGACGAGGCCTTTCGACTTGAGCTCGGTGACGACGCCCGGCAGATCGGGCTCGTACGCGGACTCGCCGCGGACCTCGTCGTACTCGATGCCGAGCAGCTTGTAGATCGTCTCGAACTCGGCCCACGACACGTCGCGGAACCGCTGCCACAACGCGCGCGCGTCGGCGTCGCCGCCTTCGAGCTTCTTGAACCACGCGCGGCCTTCGGGCTCGAGGCTCGGATCGTGCTCCATCGCGGCGCGAAACCGCACGTACAGATCGTTGAGCACGCTGACGTCGAGGGGCTCGATCGGGCCCCACTTCTTCCACGCGGCGATCAACATGCCGTGCGTGGTGCCCCAGTCGCCCAGGAAGTTGATGCCGACGACGCGGCTGCCGAGCGCGCGCAACGTCCGCGCGAGCGAGTGGCCGATCGTCGTGCCGCGGATGTGGTGGTAGGCGAGGTGCTTCGAGATGTTCGGCGAGCCGAAGTCGATGCAGATCGTCTGGCCGGCGCCGATCTGCGGCAACAACGCGCTCGCGGCGGCGCCATCGACGAGCCAGCGAAACGCGGCCGCGCGGTTCGCGCGGAAGTTCACGAACGGGCCGGCCGCGGTCGCGCTCGCGAGCCACTCGTTGGGCTGGAACGCGGCGGCGATCGCCTGCGCGACGGCCGCCGGGCTCTGTTTCGTCGCTTTTGCGATCGCGAAGCAGCCGACCGCGAGATCGCCCAGCTCGGGACGCGGCGTCGCATCCACCTTCAGCTCGCGCGCCGACACACCGGCGTGTGCGGCGACGACCTCGGCGGCAGCGGCGTGGAGCGGCGTGAGCGACATGGCGCTGGGTTGTAGCACCAAAAGCCCTACGGATTCCCGGCAGTTGGTTTGACCCTCCGCGCGCGGCCCTGTTACTGTTCTTGACGAGACTGGGAGGACCTACGTGAGCAAGATCGTACTTTGCGTCGACGACAGCGCGACGATGCAGCAGGTCGCCGACATCACCTTCCGGAACACCGACTTCCAATACGTCGGCGCACGCACGGTCGATGAAGCGCTCGCGAAAGCGAAGGCGCACAAGCCCGCCGTCGTGCTCGCCGATTCGCAGATGCCCGGCAAGAACGGCTACGACCTGTGCATGTCGCTCAAGAGCGACCCGGGCATGGTGGACGTTCCCGTCGTGATCCTCGTCGGTAACGGTGCACCCTACGACGCGACGAAGGGCGCGCAGGTTGGCGCCGATGCGAACCTGCCGAAGCCGTGGGACACGCAGATCATGCTCGAGAAGGTGACCGAAGTGGTCGCCAAGGGCGCGCACGCCAAGCCCGGCCAAGCCGCGCCGCAGCCGGTCGCCGCCGCGGCGTCGACGCCCGTGCGCCCGGCTCCGGTTGCCGCACCGGCCGCCGCGGCTCACGCCGCTGCCGCCAACGCGTCGAAAGAGCCGCCGCGCTCCGCGACGATCATGGGCATGCCGACGATCAAGATGCCGCCCGGCGTCGCGCCGTCGGTCACGGCATCCGGGACCGGCGCTGCCGGTCCAGTACCCACGAAGACGACCGCGATGGCGGTGCCGCCGATGGCGCCCGAAGCCGCTGCGACCGTGCCCGGTGCGGGCGGTGGCTTGCGCCCGCCGGCCGGCAAAGCTCCGGCTGCCGCTGTGACTGCTGTTCCGTCACCCGCTGCTACCCCAAGCTCCGCCCCGATCGGCGGTATGAATCGAGGACCGATGGTTGCTGGGACTCCGACGAAGCGCTCCGCCCTGGTCGAACGCACGCTCGCCAAGATGGCCTCCCGCCTCGCGGAGATCGCCGGCGTCGAGCCCGGCTCGCCGGAGCTGCTCGCGCTACTGAAGCTCTCGACCGAAGTCGTCGAGCGGATCGTTTGGGAGGTCGTGCCCGACCTCGCCGAGCAGATCATTCGCGAGAACTTGGCGGAGTTGTCCGCCAAGCACCGCTCGTAGTCCGACTCTCGGACACGATCGCCTCGCATCGAAACGGCCGGACACGTCGCGTGTCCGAGCTGTCGTCACGCATGTCCGAAGCGGCGCGGAATGAACATTCATTCCGTCGGGCCGCTCGCGATTTGTATCGCGATGTCGAGTGCTTCCCGCCGTGGTAGCGTGCGCGCGTCATGTCGACGTCGGCACTATCGAAGCAGTACGAGCCCACCGAAGTCGAGGCTCGGTGGATCCGATTCTGGATGGAGAACAGCTTCTTCCACGCGGACGAGAACAGCCCGCGAGTTCCGTATTCGATCACGCTACCGCCGCCGAACGTCACGGGCTCGCTGCACATCGGCCACGCGCTCGGCTCGACGATGCAAGACATCTTGATCCGCTGGCACCGCATGCGCGGCGACAACGCGATGTGGATGCCCGGCATCGATCACGCGTCGATCGCCGTGCACGTGCTGCTCGAAAAAGATCTCAAGCGCAGCGAGAACAAGACGCGCTTCGAGCTCGGCCGCGACGAGTTCATGCGCCGCGCGTGGAAATGGAAAGAGCGCAGCGGCAATCGCATCACCGATCAAGAGAAGCTGATGGGCTTCTCGCTCGATTGGCCGCGCGAGCGCTTCACGATGGACGAGCGCTCGAACCGCGCGGTGCGCGAAGCGTTCGTGCGGCTCTACGACGAGGGCCTGATCTTCCGCGCGAAGCGGATGATCAACTGGGATCCCGCGAGCGAGACCGTGGTCTCCGATCTCGAGGTCGATACCGTCGAGGAGAACGGCTCGTTGTGGTCGATTCGCTATCCGATCGTCGGCGGTGGCGAAATCGTCGTCGCGACCACGCGTCCCGAAACCATGCTCGGCGATACCGCGGTCGCCGTCCACGCGAAGGACGAGCGCTATCTCGCGCTGCACGGCAAGCAGATCGAGCTGCCGCTGACCGGCCGGACGATTCCGATCGTGCCGATCGACATCATCCGCGACGGCAAGACCTGGCCGGATCCGGCGTTCGGCACCGGCGCCGTCAAGGTCACGCCGGCGCACGATCCGAACGACTACGCGGTCAGCCAGCTCGCGAACCTGCCGGTGCTCGAGGTGATCGATCGCCAGGGCAAGCTGATGGCGCCGGCGCCCGCGAAGTACGTCGGCATGACGGTCGAGCAGGCGCGCAAAGCCGTGGTCGCCGATCTCGAAGCCGATGGCTTTCTCGTCGAGACCAAGCCGTACAAGGTGCCGCGCGGCAGGAGCCAGCGCTCGGGCGCGGTGATCGAGCCGATGCTGATGGAGCAGTGGTGGGTCAAGGCGAAGCCGCTCGCCGACAAAGCGATCGCCGCGGTGGAGCAGGGCAAGACGAAGTTCGTGCCCGAGCACTACACGAAGACGTTCATGCACTGGATGACCAACATCGAGGATTGGTGCATCTCGCGGCAGCTGTGGTGGGGCCACCAGATTCCCGCGTACTACTGCGCCGACGGTCACGTCACGGTCGCGCGCGAGCTGCCGGCCGCGTGCAAGCAGTGCGGCAAGCCCGAGCTGCGCCAGGACGACGACATCCTCGATACGTGGTTCTCGTCGGGATTGTGGCCGTTCTCGACGCTCGGCTGGCCCGACAAGACGCACGACCTGCGCACGTTCTATCCGAACAACGTGCTCGTCACCGCGCCCGACATCATCTTCTTCTGGGTCGCGCGCATGATGATGATGGGCATCCACTTCATGGGCAAGGTGCCGTTCAAGAACGTGTACCTGACCTCGACGGTCGTCGACGAGAACGGCCAGAAGATGTCGAAGACGAAGGGCAACGTCATCGACCCGCTCGACGTCGTCAACGGCGCGACGCTCGAGACGTTGCTCGCGCGCGTCGATCAGGAAAAACCGCCGGAGCCCGACGAGATCAAGAAGCGGATCAAGAAGCAGAACCCGGAGGGGATGCCCGCGATGGGCGCCGACGCGCTGCGGTTCGCGCTCGCCGCGCTGAATACCGGCAGCTCGCGGATCCGGCTGTCGCCCGATCGCATCAAGGAGTACCGCAACTTCATCAACAAGCTGTGGAACGCATCGCGGTTCGCGCTGATGAACTTCGACGGCTACGACCCGGCGCGCTTCGAAGCGCAGATCCGCGGCGCCAACGGCCGCACCGGGCTCGGCGTCGCCGAGCGCTGGATTCTGTCGCGGCTGCAGCACGCGTGCGCGGCCGTCGATACGGCGCTCGAGGCGTTTCGCTTCGCCGATGCCGCGCAGGCGATCTGGCACTTCGTGTGGAACGAGCTGTGCGACTGGTACATCGAGCTCGCGAAGCCGCACCTGCATCAGAGCGAAGAGCTCACCGAAGATCCGGCGCGGGCGGCGCGGCGTCACGTCGTGCAGGGCGTGCTCGCGACCGCGCTCGAGACGACGATGCGCTTGCTTCATCCGTTCGCGCCGTTCGTCACCGAGGAGATCTGGCAGAAGCTGCCGAAAGGCCAGCCGCTGCCCGAGTCGCTGATGATCACGGTGTTCCCCGAAGCCGATCCGGCGTGGATCGATCTCGACGCCGAAGCGGAGATCGGCGTGCTGCAAAACATCACGACCGCGTGCCGCATGCTCAAGCAGACGTACAAGCTGCCGCCGGCGCAGAGCGTCGACGTCGAGCTCGCGGTGACGAGCGAAGCCGCGCGCGTCTCGATCGAGAAGTTCAAAGAACTGATCGAGCGCATGGCGAAGGTCAAGGCGACGTTCGCGAACGGCGACACGCCGGGGGCGGCGAAGACCGTCGTCAACGCCGAGGTCGAAGTGCGGATGCCGCTCGGCGGGCTCGTCGACGCGGCGACCGAGACCAAGCGCATCGGCAAGGACATCGAGAAGAGCAAGGCCGAGATCGCGAAGCTCGAGGCCAAGCTCGGCAAACCCGAGTTCGTCGCGCGCGCGCCGGAAGACGAGATCGCGAAGCAGCGCGAGCGGCTCGCCGAAGAGCAGGCGATGCTGGCGCGGCTCGACGAAGCCCTCGCCACGCTCGGCGGTGCAAAATGATCGGCTTGGCGACGCATCGCGCGGCGCTGCTCGTCGTCGATATTCAAGAGCGGCTCGTGCCGGCGATGCCGCCGGCGGTGCTCGAGCAGGTCGTGAAGAACTCGCGGATCCTGATCGAGACCGCGCGGCGACTGAAGCTGCCGATCGTCGTCAGCCAGCAGTATCCGAAAGGGCTCGGCGCAACCGTGCCGCAGATCGAAGAAGCACTCGCCGGCGCCGAGAATCTGCACCGCTTCGACAAGCTCGAGTTCTCCGCGGTCGATTGCGCGGCGTTCGCCGAGCTCGCGCCGAAGCTCGGCCGCGATCAATGGATCGTGTGCGGGATGGAAACGCACGTCTGCGTCTATCAGAGCGTGCGCGGGCTCGCCTTCCGCGGCTATGCGGCGCACGTCTGCGCCGACGCCGTGTCGAGCCGCACGAAGGCGAACTGGCGCGTCGGCTTGGGGCTGATGGAGCGCGCCGGCGGCAACGCAGTTATTTCTTCGACCGAAGCGTGCGTGTTCGATCTGATGCACGTCGCCGGTACCGACGACTTCAAGGCGCTGTCTAAATTGGTCAAGTGATCGTGCGACCGAGCGTGGCGAGCAGCTGATGTCGGAGTCGCGCGGCCAGATCATTCGCTCGCTCGTCGCGAACATCTTGATCGCGTGCGCGAAGGCGGTCGCTGCGGTGATCAGCCGCTCGGGCGCGATGCTCGCGGAGACGCTGCACTCGTTCGCCGATTGCGGCAACCAGCTGCTGCTGCTCGTCGGCGTGCGCGCCGCGGCGCGGCCCGCCGATGCGAACCATCCGCTCGGCTACGGTCGCGCGCTGTACTTCTACTCGTTCATCGTCGCGCAGCTGCTGTTCTTCGGCGGCGGCGTGTTCTCGATCCACGAGGGCCTGCACAAGGTCCTGCATCCCGAGCCGCTCGACGATATCCGCATCGCGCTCGCGATCTTGATCTTCTCGATGCTGCTCGAAGGCTGGTCGCTGGCCGGCAACGTGCGCGAGATCAACCGGCGCCGCGGTGGCAAGCGATTCTGGCGCTACCTCAGAGATACGAAAGATTCCGATCTGATCTTGGTGTTCGGCGAGAACGGCGCGGCCGTGATCGGCCTCGTGTTCGCGATCACCGCGCTCGTGCTCGCGAAGCAAACGGGCGATGGCCGCTGGGACGGCATCGGCTCGCTCGCGATCGGCGGCGTGCTGGTCGGCGTCGCGACGTTTCTCGCGCGCGAAGTGAAGAGCTTGCTCGTCGGAGAAGCGGCCGATCCGGCGCTGCGTGCGAAGGTCGACGAGATCGCCAGGACCGTCCCCGCGATCGAGCGCGTGCTCGCGTTGATCGCCGTTCAGCAAGGGCCGGGCGAGATCATGGTCGCGCTGAAGCTGCAGCTCCGCGCCGAGCTGACCACCAAGGGCGTGGTCGATGCGATCAACGAGTTCGAGCAGCGACTCAAAGCCAACGTGCCCGAGGTTCGGTGGAGCTTCATCGAGCCGGATGACGCCGACTGATGCTACGGTGACGCATGGCGTCACGAGTGCCGGCTCCGTCGTCTCCGCTCGAATTGGGAAACGTCCCGGAGCTCGGCGTCGTGCCCGAAAAGATGCTCGCGCAGGTGATTCGCGCGGAGCGGTTCGGCGAGCCCCGCGACGCGTTCAAGCAAGAGGCGCTCGCGATCCCCGCGCTCGGGCCGCGCGACGTGCTGGTCTACGTGATGGCCGCGGGCGTGAACTACAACAACGTGTGGGCGGCGATGGGCATCCCGATCGACGTCATCAAGACACGGCAGAAAAAGGGCGAGGCCGAAGATTTTCACGTCGGCGGCAGCGATGCGAGCGGCGTCGTGTGGGCCGTCGGTAAAGACGTCACGAATGTCAAAGTCGGCGACGACGTCGTCGTCCACTGCGGCATGTGGGAGCCCGACGATGCGTGGGTGCTCGCCGGCAAAGATCCGATGTTCGCGCCGACGCAGCGGATCTGGGGCTACGAATCGAACTGGGGCAGCTTCGCGCAGTACACGAAAGTGCAAGACCACCAGTGCGTGCCGAAGCCGGCGCACCTGACGTGGGAACAAGCGGCCGCGTACATGCTCGTCGCCGCGACGGCGTATCGCATGCTGCACGGCTGGTCGCCGAACGTGGTCGCGCCCGGCGATCGGGTGCTGATCTGGGGCGGCGCCGGCGGGTTGGGCTCGATGGCGATCCA
This sequence comes from Kofleriaceae bacterium, assembly GCA_036490255.1. Lineage (GTDB taxonomy): Bacteria > Myxococcota_A > Polyangia > Haliangiales > Haliangiaceae > JABFXX01. The sequence goes on along the minus strand of DASXEF010000884.1, from coordinate 7,361 downwards.
GATCGCGCGCGCGGCCGGTGCGCGACCGGTCGCGGTCGTCGCGGGCGACGAGAAGAACGAGTTCTGCAAGAAGCTCGGCGCGGTCGGCGTGATCGATCGCCGCAAGTTCGATCATTGGGGCAAGCTCCCGCGCTGGAGCGACGAGCTCGAGTACGGCGTCTGGCTCAAGGGCGCGCGCGCGTTCGGCGCCGCGTTCTGGCAAGCGCTCGGCGAAAAGAAGAATCCGACGATCGTGTTCGAGCATCCCGGCGAGACCACGCTGCCGACGTCGTGCTTCATGGTCGAGACCGGCGGCATGGTCGTGATCTGCGCGGGCACGACCGGCTACAACGCGACGCTCGATCTTCGCTATCACTGGATGCGCCAGAAGCGGCTGCAGGGCTCGCACTTCGCGAACGACGATCAGGCGCGCGGCGTCAACCAGCTCGTGATCGACGGCAAGGTCGACCCGTGCTTGTCGCGCACGTTCACGTGGGACGAGACCGCGACGTGTCACCAGCTGATGCGCGACAACCAGCATCCGTCGGGCAACATGGCGATCCTCGTCAACGCGCCGAAGCCGGGGCTGCGCACGCTCGCGGAAGTGCGCGACGCATGAGCCGGCCGTTCAAGATCCTCGGCGTGCAGCAGATCGCGATCGGCCATCCGAGCAAGGCGGCGTTGCGATCGCTGTGGGTCGATCTGCTCGGCGTGCCGCAGACCGGCACGTATCGCAGCGAGCGCGAGAACGTCGACGAAGACATCCTGAGCATCGCCGGAGTCGAGATCGATCTGATGGAGCCGGTCGACGCCACCGCGTCGCCGAAGGTCCACGACCCGCGGCTCAACCACATCGGCCTGTGGGTCGACGACCTGCCGGCGGCGGTCGAATGGCTCACCGCGCAAGGCGTTCGGTTCACGCCCGGCGGCATTCGTAAAGGCGCGGCCGGCCACGACGTTTGCTTCATCCACCCGAAAGGCAACGACGACGCGCCGCGCTCGGGCGAGGGCGTGTTGATCGAGTTGGTGCAGGCGCCGCCGCGTCTACCGCAGTAGACATTTACGGACCAAAAGCTCTCAGGCGCGCGCGGTTACGGACCTCGGTAGAATTATTTTCATGAAGCCGTGGTTGCTCGCATTCCTGGTTGCCTGCGGCAGCAACACGATGGGCGCGATTCCCGACGCGCCGCCGCCCGCCGTCGACGCGGCGAACCTCGGCGCGCGCACGCACACGCTGTACTTGAACTTCGAAGGCGCGACGCTCGCGGCAGGCAGCGACGACGATGCGACGCAAAACATCTCGAGCGTCGTCACCGCGCCGACGACGTTCGACAAGTATCTCGGCAGCGCGATCGATCGCGCGACGGAGATCTCGACGATCGTCGGCGAGGTTCAGAACATCCTGATGCCGTACGACATCGACGTCACGCAGACGCTGCCGGCGACCGGCCAGTTCGCGATGGTCATCACGACCGACACGGCGAGCTCGACGGTCGGTTGCCCGGGGTGTCCGGCGGTCGCGCCGGCCGATTGCGGCGCCGTCGATTCGCCGATCTCGTTCAACTTCGGTGCGGGCAGTGGCTCGGCGATGCCGGTGCACGGCGTCACCGCCGACACGGTCGCGATGGTCGGCTTGACGATCCTCGGCGTGCCGACGTCGGCGGTCCCCGATGACTGCATGTGCTTCTCGGATTCGAACTGCACGTTCCCGCCGGATCGCCAGTGCTCGATCGGCGGCGTCGGCACCGTCGTGTCGGCGACGAAGCCGGGTTGCCCGACCTCGGCGACCGTGATGGATGAGAACGCGCTGTTCCTCGCCGGCTTCGGCGCGCATCCGTGACCTAGTTCTTGGCAAGCAGCGCCGGCAACGCCTTGGCGGCGAGCGCGAGCAGCGTCGCCATCACTTTGGCGGTCTCCTGCTGCCACAGCGCGACGTTGTTGTACGTCGGATCGGCGTTCGCTTCGTCGACGATGTCGGTGACGCCGCGCAAGATCACGACGCGCGTGTGATTCTTCGTCGCGACGTACGCGATGGCGCCGGATTCCCAATCGCCGGCCGCGGCGTTGTACTTCGTGCGGAGCTTGGCGATCTCGGCCGGAATCAGGTCGCGATCGGCGGAGACCAGCGGCTCGACGCGAACTCTTAGCTGCGCCGGCCAGCGCGAGTTGTCGAGCGTCGTCTTGAAATCGGCGATCGCCTCGTCGGCATCACCCATCGCCTCGTAGATATCGTAGATCGTCGTCGCGCTCGCGAGCACGATGTCGCCGACGTGCAGGTCGTGACCGAACGCGCCGCACGTGCCGAGGTTGATCACGAGCTGCGGATGCCAGCGATCGATCGCGTATTGCGTCGAGCCCGCGGCGTTGACCTTGCCGTAGCCGCCGTGGAAGAAGATCACGCGCTCGCCGCCGAGCGTGCCGACGACGAAGTCGCCGTACGGCGTGTGCGTCGCGGCCGGATACGCGTCGGCGATCGTTTTCCACTCCGCGCCCGCCGAGATCATCGCGACCGTGCGCGGCGGCGCAGTGGCGCAGCCGGCGACGACCACGAGCCAGCAAGCGAGACGAACGTCGAGCGCGCGGCACCGCCGAAGGCGGCGCGCAGGACGATCGATCAGTCTTGAAATAGGTTCTCCTGCTCGGTCTCTTCGCCGCGCTTGTCGCCGTGCAGCGCGTCGCTGAGATCGTGCGTGGTCTTGCGCAGGCGCTGGCCGAGCACCTGGACGAACGCCCACAGCATCTTCACGGCGCTCGCGGGCTCGCGCTTGATGATGTCGTAGAAGTCTTTGCGCCCGATCGAGACCAGCCGCACCGGCTCGTCGCCGGCGATCGCCGACAGCGAGCGCACGCTGCGATCGACGAGCGCCATCTCGCCGAAGTGCTGGCCGCGGCCGAGCTCGGCGACGAGCGCTTCTTTATCGACGAGCTTCACCATGCCGCTGACGACGACGTACATCGCGTCGCCCGGATCGCCCGCGGCGAAGATCGTGCTGCTCGCCGCGACGTCGATCGTGTCGGCGATCGCGCCGACCTGCACGAGCTCCTTGTACGACAGGTAGCGGAACATCTGCATGCCTTTGAGCACGTCGAGCTTTTGCGACGCATCGGCGCGCGGCGCCGCGCTGCCTTCTTCACGCGGCACGGCATCGCCGACGCGGATCACGACGGCGGTGATGTTGTCGTGACCGCCGCCGGCGTTGGCCATGTCGACGAGCAGCTTCGGCACCGTCTTGACGTCGGGTTGCGCGAGCTGGCCCGGCAGCACGGCTTCGTCGACGTACGCGTACATGCCGTCGCTCGCGATCAAGAACCTGTCGCCGGGCAAGATGTCGAAGTCGAACGTGTCGACCTCGACCGAGCCGTACACGCCGACCGCGCGCGTGACCGCGTTCTTGTACTGTTTGTACGGCGAGCTCTCGAGTTGCTCGCGGTTGAGCTTGCCGCGGCGGACCAGCTCGTTCATCAGCGAGTGATCTTCGGTGAGGATGTGCGCCTGATTCTGGCGCGCGAGATACACCCGACTATCGCCGACGTGGGCGATGAAGCCGCGCAGGTGGTCGCCGGCGCCGGCGATCAGCAGCACCGTCGCGGTCGTGCCCATGCCGCGCTTGTCGGGCTCGGCCTGCGCGCGCGTGTACACCGCCGAGCACGCTGCCTGGACCGCGTGCTCGAGTACTTGCAGGATCTCGTACGCTTGGACCGCCGGATGATCGACGCGGTAGCGCTCGATCAGCTCGCGGCTCGTGTTGATCGCGTCGCGGATTTCATGGACAGCGATCGATGAAGCGACCTCGCCGGCGGCGTGACCGCCCATGCCGTCGGCGACCATGAACAGCCGCAGCTTCTTGTCGATGAGGAAGTTGTCCTCGTTGTGATTGCGCTGGCGGCCGACGTCCGTCGAGGCTGCGAACGACAACTCCATGACGATCGATCAAGTATCACGGCGGCGCGTCGCTGCGCCACGCCGGGACGATCGTGTCCAGGCGTAGGCAACCGTCGCAGTCGCCGGGCTCGAGCTCGGCCGCGACGAGCTGCTGCAAGATGTTGGTATCCGTGATCGACGTGTAGATGCGGCCGCCCACGACGGTGGTCGGCGATGCGTGCACGCCGGCGCGCGCGGCGGCCTCGGCCCAGCGAATCGCGGTGCCGGCCTGGTGCGCGCGGCACGCCTCGAACGCCGCGTCGTCGACGTGGAGCTCGCCGATCAGCTTCGCGATGATCTGCTCGGCGGTGATCCTGCGATGCGCGATCGAAATCGCGTTTATCGTCGCCTGCAGCCAGTCCCAGCCCGGCGAGGTCGGGTTCGCGAAATCGGCGACGCTCGTACCGACGCGCTCGGCGCACAGCGCGGCGTCGGCGAGCATGCCGAGCTCGCCGGCATCGTCGCGCGCGACGTCGAAGAACGGCGCCCACACGACGCGGACCGCATCGCCGTAGATCACCTGCGCGGTCTGCGCGGCGCGCAGCGCGTTGCCGCAGCCCGACGCCGACATCGACGGATTGCACAGCACGGCGATCGTCGTGCGCGCGTTCGCGGGCCCCACCGAGGGCATCCCGCGCAGATCGAGCGGCGGCGATGCGAGCTGTGGCGTCGCCGGGAGCTCGCCGACGGTGTCGTCGGGCGTGCTCGATTGCACGACGATCGCGAGCGGGTTCGGCGCGTTCGAGCCCTCGAGCACCTCGGGCAGCTCGCTCGGCAGCACGCCGCGATCGATCAGATCGAGCGCCGCATCTTTGGCTTCCGCGTAGAGCCGCTCGAGCTCGCCGGCCTTCAGGATGCTCGACTGCGGCACGACCGCGCCGTTGATCAAGACGCCGGTCTGGTTGCGCAGCCGCTGGCGCGATCGCCGGATGTTGTCGTCGAGGATCGCGTCGAACTCGGGCGGCGGCTTCAAGATCACGCTCGCGACTTGCTCCGGGCTCATCCCGGCGGCGGTCGCGACCTGCGCGAGTTGTTCGTTCGTGAGGTTCGACGATTGTTTGTCGAGCTCGGTGAAGAACTGCTCCATGCGGCCTTCGGCGAACGCTTCGAGCGTCGCGTAGGGCAGGCGCGAGCTATTCGATTGCCGCAGCACGCGATAGACCAGCCGCACGCGGTTCGGATGGTCGGCCTGCAGCTTCTCGACCGCAGCGAACTCGGGCCGGCGGGTGTCGAGGTACGGCCGGAAGAACAGCTCGACCGTGACGAGCGCGTGCTTGGGCCCGCGCGATGGCAGCGCGGTGGTCTCGTGCATGTCGACGCGCACGGCGTGGCCCGGCGGGCTACCGACCGACTGGTTGGTCGGTAAGGCAATCGCGCAGACCACCGCCAGCGCGCCGAGCTTCACGTGACCTTTGCCTCGTCGGGCGGCTCTGCTGGATCTTCGCTCGCGTCGTCGCTCGAGTCGTCCGGCTCGACCGACGGCCACAAGTACGCGAAGTACAGGCCTGCCGAAACGAGCAGTCCGAGCACGATGGCAAGCACGAATGGGCCCCAAATCACGATGGGATGATAGCGCGCGCGAGCGGCTGTTGTAGTCTCACCTCGCATGTCCGTCCTAGCCGCCGCGCTGCCGTACTTTCACCTGGGCTCGCTCGATCTCGGCGTGCCGATCCAGTCGTTCGGCGTGATCGTCGCGACCGGCGTGCTTATCGGCGCTGCGCTGCTGCGCCGCTACGCCGAGTGGCACGGCGTGGACGACGAGCACATCCGCGGCCTCACCGGCTGGATCACGGTCGCCGGCTTCATCGGCGCGCACGTGTTCGACGTGATTGCGTACCAGTGGCACGACCTGATGAACGATCCACTGCTGTTCGTCGAGGTGTGGAAGGGCATCTCGTCGTACGGCGGCTTCATCGGCGGCGCGACCGGCTTCGCGATCTACGTGTGGTGGAAGCGGCTGCCGCCGCGATTGTTCGCCGACATCGGCATCGTCGGCCTGTTGCCCGCGTTCTCGATCGGCCGCATCGGCTGCACCGTCGTCAGCGATCACATCGGCGCGGCCGTCGATCCCGGCAAGTGGTACGCGTTCCTGGCGATGGATTATCCGCGCGCGGAGAACCTCGCGCACCTCGCCGAGCACTATCCGGGTACGAGCGAGTTCATCCGCGCGTGGAACCTCGGCCTCGTCGAGTTTCTCTACCTCGTGCCGGTGAACATCCTGATCCTGTGGCTCGCGTTCCGCACGACGAAGCGACCGAACGCGGGCCTGTTGATCTCGCTCGCCGGCGTGCTCTACGCGCCGGTGCGCTTCGGCCTCGATTTCCTGCGGCCCGAAGAGACCGATCCGCGCTACGCCGGGCTGACGTTCGCGCAGTGGGCGTCGATCGTCGCGTTCGGCGTCGCGGTCTACGTCGTGTTCCGCGTGCTCAAGAACGGCAAGCCGGCCGACATCGTCGCGCCGTCGTCGGGCGAAGCGCAGGCCAAGCTCAAGTCGATCTTGAAAGAGGCGTCGGAATCGAAAGACGATGACGACGACGACGACAAGTCGACGACGAAGAAGAAGGCCAAGTAGTCAGCGCCAGTGACAGCGCAGCGCGAACACCGGCGTCGCGGTGGCGTGCTTGCGCGTGATGTCGATCAAACGGCGGCGATGGAGCAGGGCGATCGCCTGCTGTGCGGCGCGCTTGGATAGCCCGGTGCCGTCGCAGATCATCTGATAGCTCGCGGCGGTCGTGCGCGTCGCGGCCGCGGTGCGTCGCCACAGATACAGATAGACCAGGAACGCGCTCGGTCGATGATCGTGGCGCACCAGATCAGGCATCAGCGCGTCGAGCACGTAGCTATCGATCGACAAGCGCTGCATGGCACTGGCAACTATAGCATGCAGTATCCAAGTAGGGCTTGGCGACGCGCGCGAGCTTTGATAACGCTGCGTGCATGATCAAAGGCATCAAGTTCGTCACGATTCCGGTCCGCGACCAGAAGCGCGCGCTCGCGTTCTACACGGAGAAGCTCGGCTTCACGATCGCGACCGATCAGGAGATGGGCCCGGACAATCAGCGCTGGATCGAGCTGCGCATCCCCGGCGCCGAAACGTTGATCTCGCTGTTCACGCCGCAGGGCTTCGAAGATCACATCGGCACGTTCGTGCCGATCTCGCTGTGGGCCGACGACATCGACGGCACCTACGCGACGCTCAAAGCGCGCGGCGTGGAGTTCAAGGCGCCGCCGAAGCAGGAACCGTGGGGCTCGTCGGTGATCTTCGTCGATTCCGAGGGCAACCAGCTGCACATCGGGTCGCGTTAGCGCTTCTTCGATTTCGGCTTCGCCGTCGGCTTCTTCACGGGCTTGGCCTTCGGCTTCGCTTTCGCCTTCGGCTTGGCCTTCGGCTTCGCGGCGACCGTCTTGGCGGCCTGCTTCACCGGCTTCATCATCTTTGTCGGTCCGGGCTCGCGACGAC
>DASXEF010000792.1:0-1782 GCA_036490255.1 Kofleriaceae bacterium | reverse complement strand
GCGGCTTCGTCGCGCGGCGCTCGTAGCTCGCGTCGTAGCCGCCGCCTTGCACCATGAAACCGTTGATCACGCGGTGAAACAACGTGGCGTCGTAGTGCTTCGCGTCGACGTATTCGAGGAAGTTCGCGACCGACTTCGGAGCTTTCGCGACATCGAGCGAGATCGCAAACGTGCCCATGCTCGTAACGACTTCGACGACCGGATCTGCCATGTCGCGATGTTAGCCGGTCTTTCGCGCGACGACTCGATACGTGTTCGAGATTCGAGCGCGTTGCCACAGCGGGCCGACCAAGTTGTCGACCAGGATGCCGACGATGATGAACGGCGATCCGATCGACCACGCCAGCGTGCGCCACGCTCCCGACAGCGCACCACGCCATCGCCACGGCAGCTTCGTCGGCGGCGCGATCCGATCGAGCGCGAGCCAGACCGCGAAGAAGAAGTCGACGCGCTGATGCGCCTTGCCGCGATGCCATTCGAGCGGCTCGAACCCGCGCTCGCGCAGTAGCTTGTCGAGGTTCGCGACCGAGACGAAGTGCAAGTGCTGCGGCTGGAACCACGGCAGCCAGTACTTGCGCAGCACTTTGCCCATCACGAACTCGGGGTCGGGCACTTCGATCATCAACGTGCCGTTCGCCGCGAGCGCCGTATGCGCCGCTTCGATCTCCTGCTTCGGATCGAGCGTGTGCTCCAAGTAGTGGCTCATGCTGACGGCGTCGTACTTGCCGGCGAGCTCGGGCGCGAGCACGGGGAACAAGCCGCGATACGCGGTATCGACCCAGCCGCGGCGCTTCGCTTCTTCGATCGATTCCGACAGATCGAGGCCGTCGAACGTGGTGTCGGGCAAGTCGGTGCGCGCGGCGATGCAGAAGTGGCCGTGGCCGGCGCCGACGTCGAGCCAGCGCTTCGGCACGGCGACCGCGCGAACCATCTGCGCGCGATCGTGGTAGGGCTGCGCGCCGAAGCCGAAGATGAACTCCATCCCGGATTCGCCGAGGCCGTCGTAAAAATCTTTGTAGTAGAAGTCGAGGCCGGCGAGCGATAGCCGCGGGTTCTGGAACAAGTGCCGGCACGCGCGGCAGCGATCGATCGTGAAATGCCCGGGCTTGTGCTGGAACAAGTCGGGGTTCGTCATGTGCTTCGCGAGGTCGTTCGAGTCGCACAGCGGGCACGTCGTGCGTCGCGGGTCGTAGAACCGCTCGCGATCGCCGGCGAGCAGATCGTCGTAGACCGGCTTCTTCGCGGCGGCCGCCGCGATCGACGTCAGCGGCCGCGCGAACACGGTGCGCAGCAAGATGTAGATCTCGATCGGCGCGCGGAAGATCGTGAACACGAACAGGTCGCGCGAGTGAATCCGTGTGCCGAGCAGGGCGAGCAGCGGCTGCACGAGCCACACGCCCGCGGCGATGTAGCCGAACGTCGGCCGCAGCCAGATGCCGAGCCCGATCAGCGCCCACATCACGACGAGCATGCCGAGCGCGAGCGGCGTCGACGGGCCGAGCACGGTCCACAGCAGCTCGCGGCGGCGCGACAGATCCGATGGCCTCGCGCGCTCGTCGGGCGCGATCGCGAAATCGGCGCGGCCGTACGGCTTGATCCGCGCCGCGAGCTGCGCCATCTCGACCTCGTTCGTCGGTTGCGTGACGTGCGCGCGCTCGGCGACGTCGGGCGACACGATGATCGCGTGGCTCGCCGAGCGACCGGCGCCGACGCGATCGCTGCGATACGCGACCGGATCGACGAGCTGCAAGAAGCTCAACGCGCCGAGCGCCGGCAGATCCT
>DASXEF010000790.1:0-11744 GCA_036490255.1 Kofleriaceae bacterium | reverse complement strand
CGATCTGATCGCCGACCTTGGCGACAACGACGTGCCAGACATCTCCACATTTCGAGCACAGAGCTTCGACGTCGGCTCCGACGGACGCACTCATCGCCGACGAGCATAGCAGTGTGGTACTTCGTGATCCATGAGCCAGGGTGCAGCCGATGCACTGGTCGCGGAAGCCAACGAGCTATTCCGCGCCGAGCGCTTCGACGAGGCCGCGCAGCGCTTCCAGCGCGCGACCGCGCTGTTTCCACCGCATCCGCTCGCGTGGAAAGGTCTGGGTCACTCGCTCTTGTGTTTGGGCAAGCCGCATGAAGCAGCGCGCGCGTTCGATCAAGCGATCGGGCTCAAGCCGGATAGCGCGACCGCGCTGTGGGGCGGCGCGCTGGCACATGCCGAGATCGGCAATCGCGTCGTCGCGCAAAATTATCTGCGCCGGACGTTGGTGCTGCAGCCGTCGTGGCTCGCGATGGCGCAAGACGTCGCGCAGCTCGCGCCATTTCTGCAAATCTCGACGCGTGCGGCCGATCTGCTGCACAGCGCGTTCGGCGCGTTTTCGGCGCGGACGTATCGCCACGCGCAGGACAACACGCGCGCGATCGAGGTCGGGCGGATCCCGAATTCACCCGTGCTCGGCCGCTGGACGTTCGTCACGATCGGCGTGTCGAACACCGAGTGGGCCGAGGACCAGCGGCCACGCGTCGAGCTCGTGATGGCGTCGAGCATCGACACCGAGATCTGCGGCCAGATCCTGGCCAACCTCGGGTTTCATCTCAGCGCGTCGAAGTTTTTCCCGGAGCCCGGCACGATGGTCCGCGACGTCGTCGGCTCGCTCGGCGCGGGCGAGCTATCGGGCCGTTTGCCGCACGTGTACGTCAAATCGCCGACCGCGTGGGGGATTCACCTGCCGCTCGACGTCGGTCCGCCGCCGATCACCGTCGCACAAGTCTTTCCGATCAGCGAAGCCGAGTATCAGGCGTGGCGCAAGCTCGGTGCCGACCGATTCGAGCGCTCGCTCGAGGACCGGAATATCGACATCGCAGACATCCGGCGGACCGGCAGCTAAGTCCAACTTTCGCGGTGGGAATGCCGCAACGTTTGCTAGGGTTCTGTGTCGAGGTTTCGCGGACACCGATGGCGGCACTGATCGAGTTGGTGGAGATCGCCCGCTACTACACGATGGGCGACGAGCGCATCGCTGCGCTCGACGGCGTGTCGTTCGCGATCGATCGCGGCGAGATGGTCGCGATCGTCGGCTCGTCCGGATCCGGCAAGTCGACGCTGCTCAACATCCTGGGCTGCCTCGACACGCCGTCGAACGGCGAGTACCGGCTCGACGGCGCGAACGTGCAGTCGCTGTCGGACGACGACCGCGCGCGCGTTCGCAATCATCAGATCGGCTTCGTGTTCCAGAGCTTTCAGCTGCTTCACCGCGCGACCGCGATGAAGAACGTCGGCTTGCCACTGGTGTATCGCGGCGTGCCGGCGCGCGAACGCGATCGTCGCGCCGCGGCCGCATTGACGCGCGTCGGGCTCGGCCATCGCATGGGACACCGGCCGTACCAATTGTCGGGCGGCCAGCGCCAGCGCACCGCGATCGCGCGCGCGCTCGTCACGCAGCCGTCGCTCTTATTGTGCGACGAGCCGACCGGGAACCTCGATTCGGCGACGACCGAGGACATCATGGCGCTGTTTCACCAGCTCCACGCCGAAGGCAACACGATCATCATCGTCACGCACGAGCCCGAGATCGCGGCGCGGTGCCCGCGATCGATCCGGATCTTCGACGGTAAAGTGCAATCCGATCAAAAGGCGGCGGCGTGAAGCGGCTGATCGCGATGTGCGCGCTGGCGGCGTGTCATCACGCGACCGAGCACAAGCCGGCGGCGCAACGCGCATCGCAGATCGCGGCGGTGACGCGCGGTGCACTGACCGATCGCGTGTTGCTCACCGGCGAGCTGCGCGCGGCGAGCGCGATCGAGCTCGTCGTGCCGCGCACGATGGTGACGTGGGAGCTCGCGATCCGCTGGATGGCCGAGGACGGCGCGTTCGTCAAGCAAGGCGATCGCGTGCTGTCGTTCGACAACTCGGCGGTGACGTCCGATCTCGAGAGCAAGCGGCTCGCGCTGCTCGAGGCGCAGATGACGCTGCAGACCGCGAACGACACGTCGGCGATGGACGTCGCGCAAAAACAGAACGAGCTCGACCAGCACAAGGTCGCGCTGCAGAAAGCGAAGGTCCTCGCGGCCGTGCCCGGCGATCTGCTCGCGAAGCGCGACGCGCAAGAGCGCCAGCTCGATCAAAAGCGCGCCGAGATCGCCGTCAAGAAGGCGCAAGAAGATCTCGACGCGCAGACGAAAGAAGCCGACCTCGATCTGCGCGTGAAGCAGATCGACATGGAAAAGGCGAAGCGTGCGATCGACGACGCCGACAGCGTGATCGACGCGCTCGAGCTCAAGGCGCCGCGCGACGGCATCGTCGTCGTCGGGATCCATCCGTGGGAAGATCGCAAGTATCGGCTCGGCGACACCGTGCAGCCCGGCTGGTCGATCGTGACGATGCCCGACGTTTCGGCGGGCATGGAAGTTCACGCCGAGCTGTCGGACGTCGACGACGGTCGCGTCAACGTCGGCATGGTCGGCACGTGCACGCTCGACGCGTATCCGGCCGAGCCCGCCGCGTGCACGGTCAAGCAGCTCACGCCGGTCGCGCGCAGCAAGAACGAGCAGTCGCTGCGACGCGCGTTCTCCGTCGAGCTCGAGCTCGCAAAACCGGACCCGAGGTTGCGCCCGGGCATGTCGGTCAAAGTCGAGCTGTCGCGGCCGGGGATCCAGAACGTCGTGCTCGTGCCACGCGGCGCCGTCGCGTTTCCAGCGTCGGAAAAAGATCACGTGCGCGTGCACCTCGCGGACGGCAGCTCGCGCGATGTCGAGCTCGGCGCGTGCAACGCGCAGAGCTGCGTCGTCGACAAAGGCATGGCCGAAGGCGAGCACGTGCTCGTCGGAGGTGGCGCGTGAAAGCGGCGCTGCTGTTGATCGCGCTGGCGTCGTGCAGCAAGCAGAACGAGATCCAGCTCGCCGACGTGCGCAAAGACGATCTCGTGATCGGCGTCGAGGTCACCGGCGAGCTCGCCGCGGTCGATTCGACCGATATCAAGCCACCGCCGCTGCCGAACGTGTGGAACTTCAAGATCGCGAGCCTCGCGACCGAAGGCGACGAGGTCAAACAGGGCCAGCCGGTCATCGCGTTCGACGCGTCGGATCAGATCCGCGCGCTCGAGCAGATGCAGAGCGAAGCCGACGCGGCGCAGAAGAAGCTGGATAAAAAGCGCGACGACGCCGCGCTCGCACGCCGCGACGACGAGCTCAAGATCGCGACCGCCGAGGCGGCGTATCGCAAGGCGCAGCTCGAAGCGACGGGCTCGCCCGATCTCGTCGCCAACATCAACCTCGAGACGCTCAAGCTCGACGAGGACACCGCGCGGCTCGCGCTCGAAGGCGCGAAGAATCACGCCGCCGAATCGAAGCGCTCCGACGAGCAAGAGATCGCGAAGCTGTCCGAGAAGTCGAGCTACGCGAAGAAGCGCGTCGCGGAGCTGCAGCAGAACATCGTCGCGATGCAGGTGATGTCGCCGCGCGACGGCACCGTCGTGCTGCCGATGAACTGGCAAGGCGAGAAACACAAGGTCGGCGACGGCGTGTGGAAGATGGAAGATATTCTGCAGATCGTCGGCCTCGGCAAGATGATCGGCAACGGCGTCGTCGACGAGGTCGACATCGCGCGCGTCAGCGTCGGCCAGACCGTCGCGTTGCGCCTCGACGCGCTGCCGGACGTGCAGCTCGCCGGCAGCGTGCAAGAGCTCGCGAAGAACGTCGAGCCGAAGTCGTTCACCGACCCGAGCAAGATCGTGAAGCTCAAGGTCGCGATCGGCGCGACCAAAGTTCCGCTGCGACCGGGCATGCGGTTTCGCGGCAACGTCGAGGTCGAACGCCGGCCGAACGCGATCGTCGTGCCGGTCGAGTGCGTGTTCGTCAAACCCGACGGGCCGGTCGCGTATCGCAAGCGCGGCCAAGGCTTCGAGCGCGTCAAGCTCGAGCTCGGCAAACGCTCGGCGAGCGCGATCGAGGTCGTCAAAGGGCTCGAGCCCGGCGATCGCGTCGCGCGCACGGAGCCGCCGGCGTGAAGCGCCTGATCATCTCGATCGGTGTGGTCGCTGCGCTCGGCGCCGGCGCATACGCGTTCGTCACGCGCGCGCACGTGCAGTCGGGCGAGTCGGTCGCGACGTACACCGCAAAGAAAGAGCAGTTCGTGCGTCGCGTGACCGCCGAAGGCAATCTGCAATCGGTCAAGGCGACGCCGATCCTGACGCCGCAGAACAGCGGCTACGGCCCGATGAAGATCGCGTGGCTCGCGCCCGACGGCAGCGCGGTGAAATCCGGCGACGTCGTCGTCAAGTTCGATCCGAGCGATTCCGAACGCCGCCTGCGCGACGGCAAAGCCGATCTCGATTCGGCGAACGCGCGGCTCGCCGAAGAGAACATCAAGTCCGGCAACGCGGTGACCGACAGCGAGACCGATGCCGATCTCGCCGGCGACGAGCTCGAGCAGACACGGCGATTCCAAGCCAAGGACTCCGAGATCTTTTCGCGCAACCAGATCATCGAGAGCGAGGTCGACGCGGACCTCGCCGGCGAAAAACAGACGCACGCGCAACAAGCTGAAGTGATCGAGAAGAAGCGGTTGCGATCGAACGCGGCGGTGATCGTGGTCGATAAAGCGAAGGCGCAGCTCGCGATCGATCACGCGAACCGCGCGCTCAAGAGCATGCAAGTCGGCGCACCCAACGACGGCGTGTTCGTGCTCGAGCGCAACTGGCGCGGTCAACCGCGCAAGGTCGGCGATCAGATGATGCCGGGCCAGGCGGTCGCCGAGATCCCGCTGTTGTCGTCGATGGAAGCCGAAGTCTACGTGCTCGAGATCGACGGCAGCGGGCTAACCGAGAAGCAGTCGGCCGACGTCGTGATCGAAGCGCGACCGGGCACGATCTATCACGGCGCGATCAAGCTCGTCGACAAGCTCGCCCAGCCGCGCCAGAACGGCTCGCCGGTGCAGTACTTCGGCGTGACGATCGCGCTCGACAAGACCGATCCGGCGACGATGAAGCCGGGCCAGCGCGTGCAAGCGACGCTCGTGCTCGATCAAGAAGACGCGATCGTGGTGCCGCGCCAGACCGTGTTCACCAAAGAAGCGAAGTCGATCGTCTATCGCAAGACGGCCACCGGGTTCGAGCCGGTCACCGTCGAGCTCGGTGCGGCGACCGCGGGTCGCGTCGTGATCAAGAAGGGCCTTAGCGACGGCGACGAGATCGCGCTGCGCGATCCGACCGCCAAGCTCGACGACGCCGGCAGCGGAGGGTCCGCCAAGTGAGGCGCCTCATCGATGCATTCGCGACTGCGTTCGGTTCGCTCGGCGAGCACAAGCTGCGCACGACGCTGACGATGCTCGGCATGATGTTCGGCGTCGGCGCGGTGATCGCGATGCTGTCGATCGGTGCCGGTGCCGAGAAGCAAGCGCTCGCGCTGATCGACAAGCTCGGCACGCGCAACGTCGTGATCCGCGGCAAGACGTACAAGCCCGAAGAGCTGCAGGAGATCCGCAAGAAATCGGTCGGGCTCTCGCAGCGCGACATCGCCGCGATCGAAGAAGCCGTGCCCGGTGTGGAGTTCGCATCGCCGCGCGTCGAGATCGATCCGTACAAAGTGCTCGCGGCCGGCGCGAAGACGACCGCGCAGGTCTACGGCGTCGGCCATCGCCATCGCGAGATCGCCGGGCTGGCGCTCGCCGAAGGGCGCTTCTTCGATGCCGCCGACGAGCGCGATCACGCACAGGTCTGCGTGATCGGCGCCGGCGTGCGCCGCGATCTGTTCGGCGCCGATCCGGCGCTCGGCAAAGACGTCAAGGTGAACGACGTCTGGTGCGAAGTGATCGGCGTGCTCGCCGCCGAGGCAACGCCGGTCTCGCAAGTCCAAGGCGTCGCGGTGTCGTCGACCGATCACGAGATCTACCTGCCGTTCACGACCGCGCTGCGCAAGCTCGACCACGATCCGATGAAGGCACCGCTCGCCGAGATCGTGGTGCGGCTCGACGCGAAGGCGCCCGCGGGCGAGACCGGCGCCGTGATCGGCACGCTGCTCGATCGCCTGCACGGCGGCGTCCGCGATTACGACATCGTCGTGCCCGAGGCGCTCCTCCAACACAGTCGACAGACCCAACAGCTGTTCAACCTCGTGATGGGGCTCATCGCCGGCATCTCGCTGCTCGTCGGCGGCATCGGCATCATGAACATCATGCTCGCGTCGGTGCTCGAGCAAACGCGCGAGATCGGCGTTCGCCGAGCGGTCGGCGCGCGCCGCTCCGACATTCGCTTCCAGTTCCTCGTCACCGCGTTCTCGCTCGCGATGATCGGCGGCTTGCTCGGCGTCGCACTCGGTGTCGGTCTCGGGCGTGGCGTCGCGATCTACGCCGACTGGCCGACGGTGGTCACGACGTGGTCGATCGCGTTGTCGCTCGGCGTGTCGATCATCGTCGGCGTGGCGAGCGGCCTCTATCCCGCGATGCGTGCGGCGAAGCTCGATCCCATCCAGGCGCTCCACGCCGAATAGGGACGTAGTCCATTAGCTCAACTTCGATCTCGTAAGTGGCCGACATCATTAGGTGCGCGAGGGACGTACTAAAGCGAGCGAGTTCGCCGCCATGCATCGCGAAGCTGTCCTTCACGACGATCGCGTCGGGATCGACATAGACTCGTCGGCGCCGTCCTCGATTCGGATGCGCCTACAGCGGACCGCGGATCGATGGTGATCGTCAGTCCGATCGGTCGCGGCGGCTTCTCGTCCGGCTGGATGTAGCGAAGCTGGAACGCCGCATCGGAATCGATCGGCGTCGCGCCAGGCGCCGTCGGCAGATGCTCGAGCAAGTACGTCGTCGCAAAATCGGCGAGCGGACGAAACAGCTCAGGCGCCGTCTTGCCGGATTCGAACTCGCTCGTGTCCGGGTTCGTGTCGTGCTCCGCGGCACGCGCCATTCGCACGACGCGCTTTCTCGGCGCACAGCGTCGTGACGCGACGGCGCCAACAACTCGCGAGGGCGATCGCGAACAGGCAACGCAGATCGCTCACTTTAGTCCGTCCCTCTCACACCCAATGATCTCATCGAGTTGCGCGATCGAAGTTGCGCTAATGGACTACGTCCCCGAGGTCGACGTGGCGCTCTTCGAGCAGCGTGCCCTCGGCGCGGAGTAACGCGACGGTCGCCTGCTTGTGCGCGAGCACGGCTTGCAGCTCCGCGAGCTGCGCATTCGCGAGGTCCTCTTGGCGCTGTGCGATGAAGAAGTTCGACGACGTTCCCGACGTGAACTTGCGTTGCTCGACGGCGAGGTTTTCGGTGGCGAGCGAGCGGAACTTCGCGGCGGCGAGGACCTGGCGTTCCGTGCTGGCCTGGTTGCGCACGGCATCGCGGACGAGGAACCACGTGTCCTGCAGCGCTTGGTTGCGATTCGCGACCGCGACGCGCTGATTCGAGCGCGAGATCTCCGCGTTTGCATCGGCGGTGCGATTGAGCGGCGTCCACGTCAAGTTCAGCGTCAGCGCGTAACCGGTCGCTTGACCGTGATCGATCAGCCGCAGATCCGAGCCGTACGTGGTCTGTGCGCCGTAAAGCGTGCCGTTGAGGCCGAGGTTGACCTGCGGCAGCTGATTGTTTTCGGCTTGCCGCAAGTTGACGAGCGCGGTCTGCAGATCGAGCGCGAGCTGCACGAGCTCGGGACGATGCTTGAGCGCGATGTCGAGCGCGCCTTCGGCCGATGCCGGATTCGCCGCGAAGCTCGGCAGGTCCGTCGGCAAGATCGGCCGCGACCACTGATCGCGCGGAATGTTCATCACGCTGCGCAGCTGATCCGACGACAGCGACAGCTGCTGCTCGGCTTGCACGACCTGGAGCTTGCGCTGAGCGAGCGTGGTCTCGGCGGTGATGAGATCGGATGGCGGCAACAAGCCGGCGTCGATCTGGCGGTGCGTCAGCGCGAGCTGCTCGTCGGCGCGTTGTTGCGAGTGCACCTGCAGGTCGTACGAATACAGCGCGAGCACGAGGTTCCAGTACGCGTTCTCGGTCTGCTGGATGATGTTTTGCGCGACGACCGCGAGCTGCGCGCGCTCGCGCTGCGACGTGATCTTCGCGCGCAGGATGTCGGCGCGCGGCACGACGAGGTCGGTCGAGAACCCGCGCAAGATCGGCTGCGTGATGCTCGCGACCAACGCCGAGTTGTAATAGAGGCTCGCGCTCGTGTTCGCGGCGTCGGTGCCGATCCGCGAGTTCGTGAATCCGATCGATGCCTGCGCGCCGGTCTCGAGCCGATCCGCGATCTGCAGCGCCCAATCTTGCTCTCGCGTCGAGATGATCGTCGCGATCATGTCGCCACCGACGGTCGTGTTCGTCGCGGGCGTGTTGCTCGTTGTCGTGTCGCCGCCGGCGGTGACGACCGGCTCGAACTCGCCCTTCGCGACCTCGACGCCTTGCCGCGTGATCTTGACGTTCTCGCGCTCGATCACGACGCCGGTGTTCTGGTGAATCGCGACGCGAATCGCATCCGTCAGGTCGAGCTTCCAGACGTTGCCGACGTCGGCGTTCGGTGGCAGCGGCGGTAGTTGCGCCATGAAATCGGGCACGACATACGACGACGGATCGTCGTCGCTGCTACCGGCCAGCGCCGCCGTAGCAAATGCTGCGACGAGCGCTGTCCCAAGGACACTACGAACCACCACCATGATCGCGAGCGTACGTCTGACACGCGTGTACCGCGTAGGGTTGCATCGACTGTTTTCACCGGCGGGAATGCACGGAACGCTGGAATCGGTTAAATCGTCCGCCATGAAAGTGCTCTGTCTCGCGCTCGCGGGTGCGCTCGTTGCCTGTCATCCGCAAGCGACCGCGCCGAAATCGAGCGGTGATCTCGAAACGCGCGTGAAACGGCTCGAGGAGCAAAACGCGAAATACGCCGAGGCGCTCGCGTTCTTGCAAAAGGTCTACGACCAGCAAAAGGCACAGGCGGCGGCCGACGACGTCGACGAGCCCGCCGACGATGCGATCTTCGCGGTCGACATCGCGCCCGATCTCGCGGCCGGCCAAGTCGAAGGCCCGGCCGATGCGCCGGTGACGATCGTCGAGGCGTTCGACTTCGCGTGCCCGTATTGCCGGCGCGCACACGACACGCTCGCCGAACTCGCGAAGGGCGGCCAGGTGCGCATCGTCTACAAGAACATGGTCGTGCATCCGCAGGCGATGCCGGCGCATCTCGCGAGCTGCGCCGCGGCGAAACAGGGCAAGTACCTCGCGTTCGCGAGCGACATGTGGACGAAGGGCTTCGATCCGTACATGGCGTCGCGAGATGCGAGCAAGATCTCCGAGGACAGCGTGATCGCGATCGCGAAAGCGGCCGGCATCGACGTCGGCAAGCTCAAGACCGACATGCACTCCGACGAGTGCGCGAATCGAATCAAGGCCGACATGGACGAGCTCGACAAGTTCCACGTCAACGCGACGCCGACGTTGTTCGTCAACGGCACGTACGTCGCTGGCGCGCCCGACGAGACCGAGTTCAAGGCGTTGATCGCGCAGAAGCTCGCGACCGTGAAGCAGTCGGGCGTGAAGCCGGCCGACTACTACGAGAAAGAGATCATGGCGAAGGGCGAGAAACAGTTCAGATCGAAGAAAGATCCCAAGCGGAGCTAATTCGTGCAAAATCCATCCAGCATGAAGACGTTGGCCTCGATCCTGTTCGCGAGCTTGCTCGTCGGCGGCTGTCAGAGCGACTCGAAGCTCGACCAGAAATCGTCGGGCGATCTCGAGGCGCGCGTGAAGAAGCTCGAGGACACGAACGCGAAGTACGCCGAGGCGCTCGACTTCCTGCAGCACATCTACGCGCAGCAAAAACAGCAGCAGCAGGCGGAAGAGCGCGACGAGCCTGCCGACGACGCGACGTTCGCCGTCGATATCGCGCCCGACGTCGCCGCCGGCCAGGTCGAAGGCCCGGCCACCGCGTGCGTGACAATAGTAGAAGCTTGGGACTTTGCTTGACCCTTCTGCCAGAGGGTCAGTTCGACCCTCGAGGATCTGGTCAAGCAGTACAACGGCAAGGTTCGCGTCGTTTACAAGAACATGGTCGTGCACCCGCAGATCGTGATGCTCGGGCATCAAGCGGGCTGTGCAGCGTCCAAGCAGGGCAAGTTCATCGCGTTCCGCCATGCGTGGTGGGACAAGGCATTCGCGCCGTACGCAGCGGCGCGTGATCCGTCCAAGCTCGGCGAGCCGACGATCATGGAGATCGCGAGGGACATCGGCGCCGACACGACGAAGTTCAAGGCCGACATGGACAGCCCCGAGTGCAAGCAGCGCGTCGACGCCGATATGGCCGAGCTCGCGAAGTGGCACGTCAACTCGACGCCGAGCTTCTTCATGAACGGCAAGCCGCTGCGCTGGGACGGTCAGCCGAACTCGTTCAACGCGGCGGTCGATGCCGAGCTGAAATCGGTCGAGAGCTCGGGCGTGCCGTGCGGCGAGTACTACGACAAAGAAGTGATGGGCAAAGGCGAAAAGCAGTTCCGCAGCAAGGGCGACAAGAAGCCGTCCTAGTCGCGCAGCCGGCGACCCGTGCCGGGCGCGTAGTCGCTGATCGCGAGCGCGATGTCGCCGTAATCGGTCTTCGCCGTGACCTTGAGCGGCACGCGGCCGTCGTCATCGCTGACCCAGATCGTGAACTTGCGCTCTTCGCTACCCGGCGCACGCGCGCCGTTGCGATCGAGCTTATACGTGCGACCGTCGAGCTGGCGCGCCATCACCGTGCCGATCGCGGTCGTCTGCTTCGATTTTCCGCGCATCGTCATCTCGACGTGCCACATGAAGCGGCTGCGCATGACCTCGGCGACGAGCACCGTGCCCGTCGGCGGATCCCACGTGCGCAGCGCCATCAAGAACGAATTGAAGTCCCACGTATCGGGCAGCGACGCGCGTTGCGGCTCGGGCTGCGGCGGTGCGTCGTTCAAGTGAAACGTCACTGGTAGCGTCGCGCCGGCGCGCTTGGAAAAGTCGACGTCGGTGCGCTCTTTGTCGCTCGTCTTCGTCGCGAACTCGTCGGTCGACCAGCGCAACGGCCGGCCGGTCGCCAGATCGATCCACGACGTGAACGTGTCGTCGATGTTCGCGACCATCTTCACGAGGCCGACGGCTTTCGCGTGGCTCTGCACGACGATCGCTGGCTTGCCGCCGAGCGTCGTCGGCTCGCCGACCGCGAGATCGAGCGTCGCCAGCGACACACCTTGCAGCTCGAGCGTGTACGCCATGTGCTCGCCCGGCGTGAGCAGCGGCGCGCCGACGGCAAGCCCGGTGTCGGCTTTCGAGGGCGAAGTTGGCGGCGGCGTCGTCGGCGTTGTCGGGGTGGTCGTCGCGGCCGAGCCGCATGCCGCGAGCATCAGCGCCAGAGCTACACGAGCCATCGCGAGCGAGCGTACAGCCTAATGGTAACGCCAGGTTGGCGGTCGAGTGACGCAATTGTTGCCGCTTGGGTTTCCCAAGCTGGACTGGTAAGGTCCGCGCCACCGATCACCGTCTGATCGACGAGACGTAGAGGTATCTGCGATGGAAACCAAGAACCTGGACCGGGTCGTGATCCGCTTCGCGGGCGACTCCGGCGACGGTATGCAGCT
>DASXEF010000785.1:0-2951 GCA_036490255.1 Kofleriaceae bacterium | reverse complement strand
TTCTCGAGCGCCGCCAGCCGCATCGCGACGACGTTGCGATTCCACTGCGCATCGCCGTCGAACGGCGTCAGCGCGATCGCCGCGTCGTACGCTGCGAGCGAGCTCTTCCACTGCGCGATCGTCGCGTCGCGGTCCTTCGCGAGCGTCGCTTCGCCGGCGCGAAACCGCGCATTGCCCAGATCGTAATACGCATCTTCTTGCAGCCCGAGCCGCCGCGTATGCAGCGCGCTCGCGAAGCCGGTCTGCGCGGCGGCGAAATCGCCCTTGCGATACGTCGACGTCGCCGCGTTGTAGTCGTGCGTCGGGTCGGCCGCGGCGAGCTGGGGAACCAACACGATCAAGCCGAGCGTGATCGCGGCGGCCGAGCCGCGCCGGCGTCGCCGGCGGTCACCGAGCACGAGCTCGACGATCAGACAGCCGATCGCGAGGCCGAGCGGAATCTCGAAGCGCTCGTTGTAGACCTTGCGCGCGGTATCCGACGTCGTGGTCGCCGGCAGCTTCGCCTTTGCGATCGCGTACAGCGTGTCGAGGCCGCGGCCATCGGGGCCGAGCGGTTGATACGCGCCGCCGGTGACTTGCGCGATGCTGCGCAGCGTCGGCTCGTCGAGCCGCGAATGCACGGGTTGACCGCTCGCGTCGCGAACGAGCTCCGGCTTGCCATCGGCGCCGGCGATCTCGATCAGCGAACCGGCCGTGCTACCGACGCCGACGGTGTAAATCGTCAAGCCCTGCTTCGCCGCGTCGCGCGCGGCCGCGGTCACGTCGCCGGCGAGATCCTCACCGTCGCTCAGCAGCACGAGCACCTTGTGATGCTCGGGCTCGCTCGCCATCGCTTGCCCGGCGGCGCGAATCGCGGACGCGATGTCGGTGCCGCCTTTCGGAATCACGTCGGTGTCGAGTGCGTCGAGCGACTCGAGGAACACCGTGCGATCGGCCGTCATCGGCGCTTGCACGAATGCGTCGCCGGCGAAGGCGATCAGCCCGACGCGGTCGCTGTCGAACGAGCGCACGAGATCCGCGACGGCGAGCTTGGCGCGCGCGAGCCGATTCGGCCGCACGTCGGTCGACATCATGCTCTTCGACGTGTCGACCGCGAACATCAAGTCGACACCTTCGTGCGGCGTGCGCTCGAGCCGGAACCCGGCGCGCGGGCGCGCGAGCGCGACGAACGCGAGGCCGACGCCGGCGAGTGCGAGCGCGTTGCGCAGGACCCGCCGCGGTCTGGCGACGGTCGTCTCGGGACTCGCGGCGGCGAATCGTGCGAGCCCGAGGCGTCGCCGCCGTTCGGCGCGGATCATCAAGATCGCGAGCGCGGCGCAAACCAGCGCTCCGATCCAGAGCCAGTGAGGTTGTGCGAAATCGATGGGCATCGGAGGTTCCTTGTCAGGGCAAGCGGCGAAGCCAGGTGGACGCGAGCCCGAGCTCGGCGCCGAGCAGCGCGATCCCCGGAAGCAGCGCCCACACGAAGCGTTCGTCGCGTTGTTGGTAGTGGCTGATCTCGCGCGTGGTCTTCTCGAGTTGATCGATACGCGCGTAGATCGCTTCGAGCGATGCGGTATCGGTCGCGCGGAAGAACGCGCCGCCGGTCTTGGCGGCGATGTCGCCGAGCGTTTTCTCGTCGACGTCGGCCTGCGTCATCACGATATGGCGATGGCCGGTCTCGTCGGTGACAGGCATCGGCGCCTCGCCTTCGACGCCGACGCCGATCGTATAGACCTTGATGCCGAGCGCCGCGGCGGCCTCGGCGGCGAGCATCGGCTGCACTTTGCCGGTGTTGTTCACGCCGTCGGTGAGCAGCACGACGATCTTCGTGTGCGCGTCGCTCGTGCGGAGGCGATTCGTCGCGGCCGAGAGCGCGGATCCGATCGCGGTGCCGTCTTCGATCGTGCCGAGCTGGACGCGATCGAGGTTGCGCTCGAGCCAGTCGTGATCGAGCGTGAGCGGCGACACCAGATACGGCGCGCCTGCGAACGCGATCATGCCGATGCGATCGTTTGGCCGCTGGTCGATGAACTTGCTCACCACCGATTTGACGACGGTGAGCCGGTCGGTCGGCTTACCGTCCATCGTCAGATCGAGCGACGCCATCGAGCCCGAGACATCGAGCGCGAGCATGATGTCGACGCCGCTCGCCTTCACGCTCGTGCTGGCCTTGCGGGTTTGCGGTCGCGCGAGCGCGACGATCAGTAACGCGAGAGCTGGAATGCGCAGATACGGCAATGCACCGCCGAGCCGGCTGCGCGTCGTGCGCCCGACCTCGCGCACCAGTGCGGTGCTGCCGTAGGTGACCGCGGCGCGCGGGCCACGCCGAGCTCGCACGAGCGCGATCGTGGGCAGCGCGAGCAGCAGCCATAGCAGCTGGGGATATGCGAAGTGGATCATGACGCTCCTTGTGCGGTTGCACGCACGAAGATCTCGGCGCTCTCGAGCATTCCGGTCATCTCCGCGCGCGAGAGCGACCACCGCGCGTACTTCGCGAGATCGCAGAACTCGAGAAAGCGGCCGAGCTCCGCGCGATGCGCCGCGACGCGGCTGCCATCGGTCATCAGATCGGCGAGCAGCTCTTCGGTCGTGAGCCGCGGCGCGCGCACGCCGAACGCGAGCTCGACGTAGCCGCGCACCGCCGTCGACACCTGCGTCGAGAATCTCTGCGCGTCGACCCGATCGATCGCTGCGCGAGCTTCTTCGAGCGCGCGCAGCGCCGCGACATCGGCGGGGACGGCGCGGGCGTGGCGCCGGCGAACCGCGGCGACGATCACGAACCCGATCGCGGCGCTCGCGCCCGCCGCCCCGAAGCCGAGCACGAGCACGTCGCTGTCGGTCATTGCGGCGGACCGGTCATCACGCGCAGCGGCTGATCGCCGTTCCACCCGGCGCCAGCCGCGCGGACCATCTCGTAGAAGCGAAGGATCTCGTCGCGGCGCGCCAGCACCTCCACGGGATGCCCGAAG
>DASXEF010000759.1:0-12270 GCA_036490255.1 Kofleriaceae bacterium | reverse complement strand
GTGCCAATCGACGCGGCGAGGTTCGGCGTGCGACCGGCGGCGAGCTCGTCGGCCGCGACGTCGTAGCGCAGCGTATCGAGCGTGATCAGCGCGATGTCGTGCGTCCCGACCACCGTCATTCGCGGTCACATTCGCGCGATTCGTCGTCGGGCGCTAGTGCAATCTCGCCGCAACCGCGGCGAGCTCGGCCTCGATCGCCGCGCGCGTCGCCCGCGATGCGTCCGACGGGGCGAACGCGTCGCAGAACCGCAGCTCGCGGACGAGCGCGAAGCTGACCAGCGCTAGAAACGCACGCCATCGCCCGCCGCTGTCGCGCACCGCATCTTCGACGAGCCCGCGCGCCGGCGCGGCGAGCTGCGTCCACAACAGCGCTCGATCCCAATCTCTCGGATAGATGCCGGCGCATTCCCAATCGACGAGCACGAGCTCGTCGTCGTCGTCGCAGATCGCGTTGCGCAGCAACATATCGCCGTGCGCGAACGCGGTCGCCGGATAACGCGCGAGCGCGTCGTCGAGCGTGCGCGCGTGTGGCTCGGCGAGCAAGCCGCGCCGCGCGGCCAAACGCAGGCCGTCTTGCACCCAGCTCGGCTCGTCGGGAATCTCGAGCAAGCGCTCGTGCAGCTGCGAATGCACGCGCGCGAGTGGCTTCGGCGTGACCGGCGGTGCGTAGCGCGCGAGCTCGTCGCCGGCGGCGAGCAATGCCGCGATCGTGCGGATCGGCAACATCGCGGCCGGCCGGCGTTTCGCGGCGAGCGGCTCGCCGCTGATCCGCTCGATCACGAGCATGTCGTCGGCGGCGGCGATCAAGCGCGGCGTGCGCGCGCCCGGTGGCGCGGCCGCGAACGCGCGATACAGCGCGAGCTCGCGCGCGAAGTACCAGGCCCACACCGCGTCGGGTTTGACCAGGCGTTTCGCGAGCACGTGCGTCTCGCCGACGCTCCCGAGCAACGCGGCCGACTTGCGGAACGTGCGCGCCGGCCCCGCGGCGATGAAGCCGGGGCACAGCTCGACCACGCGCTGGTGAAAATCGAGCCCTGGCCCTGGCGCCGTCATCCCGGCGATTTTATCGTCGTGTCGGTGGCGGTGAACATCCAGTCGATGCTGGTGCAGCTGCAGTCGCGGCCGGATGACACGGACTTGCGCCGCGAAACCGCAGAATTACTCGATTCTCAGGGCTCGCTCGATGACGCCGTGATGGTCCTCGCGCCGCTGGTCAACGTCACCGGCCACGACAACGACGCCGGCCTGCCCTGCCTGTGCAAGCGATGTCTGCCGGGCGCCGGCAAGACGGCGAGCGCCGGCGAGCTCGCGTTCGTGCGCTCGTTCGCGGTCGCGGACCGCCGCGTGCTGCACTTCTGGATGCTCGCCGATCAAGATCGCGCGACCGTGCGCGCCTCGGTGCGCGACGCGCTCGCGAAGCGACTCGCGTATAAGCCGGAGAAGCAGAAGTGATCGGGCTAGTCGCACGCGCGACGCGCGATCGATTGCGCGCGGTCTATCGGACGCCCGCGTCGCAGGACCTCGCGTTCGCGCTGCGCCGCGTGCTGTTCGCCGATCCTCACGCCGACGTTCGCGCCGCCGCCGCGCGACGGCTCGGCAATCTGCGCGACCACGCCGATGCGAGCTGGCTCGTCGACGCGCTCGTCGATCATTCGCCGAACGTGCGCGACGCCGCCGTGCGCGCGCTCGCCGAGCTCGCAGATCCAAATACGCGCGACGCGATTCGCGAGGTCGCGCTCGGCGATCGCGTGTGGTGGGTGCGCCGCGCCGCGGTGTACGCGCTGGCCGCGGTCGGCGAGCCCGCGACGACGTTCGAGACGATCCTCGACGATCCGTTCTGGCGCGTGCGGCACGCGGCGGTGCGCGTGCTCGCCGTGCTCGGCGCGGGGGATCTGGAGGTGCGCGCGCAGATCGCGACGCGCTCGTCGCCCGCGCGCGACTACCTCCGCGCGGCGTGGGGCCCGGTCGCCGTCGAGCAACCCGGTCGCGTCGCGAGCGGGACGAGCGCGTTACCGGCCGAGCTGCTCGATCCCGATCCGGCGGTCGCGACCGCGCGCTTGGCGGACGCGCGCGACGTCTCGCCGCTCGCGCTCGTCGAGCTGCTCTGCGATCCGCACGCGCCGTTGCGCTTGCTCGCCGCCGAGCGCGTCGCCGAATCGCGCGATCCGGAGGCGCTGCGCGCCGCGCTCGATTGGCTCGAAGTGCCGCGCGTGCCGCACGTCGCCGATCTCGTCGAGGAAATGCTCGACGGCTTGGCCGATCCGTCGCTCGCCGAATTCGCGCTGTCGCGAGCCGAACGGCGCGGCGCGGTGCGCTGGGCGATCCGCTGGGTCGCGGCGACCGGCTACGACCCGCTCGCCGCCGCCGCGCTCGCGTGTGCGCGTGGCGAGCTGCGCCGCGATGCCGTCAAGCTCGCGTCGACCGACGAGCTCGTGGCGTGGTGGCACGACGATCGCGCGAACGCGATCGCGCTCGCGCTCTACGCGCGCCACGCATTCGACGCGCTGCTCGCGCTGGACGATCCGCCGCATCAAACGCGCGCGCTGCAAGCCGACGCCGCCGCGAAGCTCGCCGACTGGGCTCGCGTCGAGCGCGCGTTCGCCGATCCGCATCACGCACCGCGCGCGGTCGCGGCAAACGCGCTCGTGCGCGCGAAGCGCGAGGTCGCGCTCGGCGTCGATCGCGATCCCGCGGTGCGCGAGGCCGCGCTGACGCCGCACAATGCCGCGCAGCTCGCCGGCGACGTCGATCCGTTCGTCGCGCGCGCGGCCACCGCGTTTATCGCCGCGCACTACCGCGTCGCGCACGCGTTGCCCGACGACGTCGCAACAGCCGTGCGGCGCGCGCTCGACCATGCCGATCCGCAAGTTCGCGCCGACGCGTTGCGCGTGCCGCTGCTCGCCGACGGCGCGCTCGCCCGCGCGATCGAGTTGCTCGGCGACCCCGACGACGCCGTGCGCGCCTCGGCGCTCGACGCGCTCGAACGAACATCGGATGTCGACGCACGGCTCGCCGCATTGCCGTCGACGTCGATGATCCGCGCGTGGCTCACGCACGAGGCGCCGCCGCTCGCGCCGGTGATCGAAGCGATCGAGCGACCGCGCGAGGTCGCCAGCGTCGGCAAGCGCGCGTTCGGCCGCGCCGGCTTCGACGTCGCGCCGCTCGCGGTCTCCGGCGCGTTCGAGCTGCCGCAGCCGGCGATGATGCGCGCGGCCGATGCCGGCGTCGAGCTGTGGTTCTGGGAGCCCGCGTACGGCCAGCTCACGAAGTTCCTGCGCACGCGCGCGCAGACCACGCGCGTGATCGCGGGCAGCTATCACGCCGACGCCGCGTCGATCGAAGCCGACGTCGATCGCGCGTTGCGCGAGCTCCGCCGCGATCGCATCGACGCGCTGCTGCTGTTCTGGTCGCGCTCGCCGGCACGCGTCGACGCGCGCGCGTACGCCGCGATCGAGCACCTCAAAGCGAGCGGCAAGGTCGGCGCGCTCGGGTTCTCGACGCACGATCGCGTGCTCGCGGCGAACGCGATCGGCGAATCGCCGTGGGACGTCGTGATGATCCGCCACAGCGCCGCGCATCCCGGCATCGAGACCGCGCTGTTGCCGGTCGCGCGCGAGCGCGGCACCGCGATCGTCACGTTCTCGGCGCTGTGCTACGGCCGCATGCTGACCGGTGACAACGCGCCGGCCGCCGCCGATTGCTATCGCTATTCGCTGAGCCAGCCCGGCGTGACCGCGTGCATCTCCGCGCCGCGCCGCGAGCGCGAGCTCGCCGAAAACCTCGACGTGCTCGCGCGACCGCTGCTCGACGACGCGCAGCTCGCCGCGATGCGCACGCACGGCATCGGCGTGCGCGCCGAGAACCAGCGCTTCAACGCGCTGATGCGCCAGCCCACGCGCGATGCCGCCGCCGCTGCGCGCGAGATGCTCGCCGCCGAGCTCCCGCCGGGCGCGGACGTTGTCGAAACGCGTGCGCTGCCGCGTTCGTCGACGAGCAAGCCGGCGCGCACGCGGCTGCATCGCGCGCGCCGGCGATGATACGATCGTGATCGCCCGAGACGCTCCGAGCTAGCCTTCTGTCCGCGGCGCTACGTCGCGGCTGACTTCGACCGCACATGAAGAATGACCATCCACGGCCACGATTCGCTTGCCGCTCCGTGCCCCGTTGGGGCCGTGGCCGAGGCTGGTGTGCAGAGCAAGTGGCTGAGCGTCTCGGGCTTCGTCTAAGCTAGTCGCCTCGGGAGGGCCGAACCCTCCCGAGCCTGTTGTGTTAGCGTTTCGGTAGCCTGGGTGTGGCCGAGCTAGCTTTTGGTCCGCGATGCTACGTCGCGGCTGACTTCGACCGTGCATGAAGAACGTACACAACCGAGGGCTAAGCGCGTACCGCTCCTCCACCCTGCGGGTGAGCCCCCGGTTGCGTATCTGCCGAGCAAGTGGCTGCCACGACCCAGGTGACTTCTTCACATGCTGACTCTCGTCGAGCTGATTCACGAGTTGGACCGCCTCGCCGGCGAGCGCGCGCTCGAGGCGATCAACGAGCTGTTCGCGAATCCGCGCGCACCCGCGGAGTATCAGGTCGCGCGGCACTACATCGCGAGCAAGCTGTACGCGGCCGTCGACGAGCAGCTCGCGAGCTCGCTCCCCGCCGAGCGGCGCGACGCGATCGAGACCGCGCGCCTGGTGTTCCCGCTCGGCGCCGTGAGTCAGGTCCTGCGCCGCGTCGTGCGCGATCCGGATCGCGGCGTACGTGGCGTCGCGCGCCGCGCGGCGACGAAGCTCGGCTTCACCTCGCCGGCGCCGGCATCGCTGCGCAATGTCGAGCGCGCGCGATTCTCGACGGTGTCGTGGGCGTTCGGCATTTTGCCGTCGACGCGCGAGCGCCGCAAACCGAAGGCGCCGGCACGGCCGAAACCGAACGTCCCCGCGATCGCGAACGTCAAGGAGCTCGCGGCGCTCGTCGGTTGCAAGCCCGACGCGCTCGCGAAGCTGATGCGTCCGGGCACGAAGCCCGGCTCTGCGTACATCGAGTTCGAGATCCCGAAGGCGAAGGGCGGCACGCGCAGGATCGCCGCGCCGCGCATGGCGCTGCGCAAGGTCCAGCGCGCGATCCTCGACAAGATCCTCGCGAGCGTGCCGATGCACGACGCGTGTCACGGCTTCGTCGCGGGTCGCTCGACGGTCACCAACGCTGCACCGCACGTCGGTGCCGCGGTCGTGATCAAAGTCGACCTGCGCGATTTCTTTCCGACCGTGCACTATCGCCGCGTCGCCGGCTTGTTTCGCTCGCTCGGCTACTCGGACCCCGTTGCCAACGCATTGGCAGGATTGACAACATATCGCCCGGTCGACGACGCCGGTACCGTCGCGTGGCCCGGCGTGTTGCCGCAAGGCGCGCCGACCTCGCCCGCGCTCGCGAACCTCGCGTGTCGCCGGCTCGACGCGCGGCTGTCGAAGCTCGCGGCGAAAGTCGGCGCGGTGTACACGCGCTACGCCGACGACCTCACGTTCTCGTTCGCGAAGCCGCCCGAAGTTCGGATCGGCCGCTTGCTGTGGTGGGTCGACGCGATCTGCGATCAAGAAGGATTCCTCGAGCGGCCCGACAAGCGCCGCGTGCTGCGCGCGAAGCACCAGCAACGCATCACCGGCATCGTCGTGAACCAAGCGGTGCACGTGCCGCGCGCCGACAAGAAGCGGTTTCGCGCGATCCTGCACAACTGCAAGCAGCACGGTGTCGCGTCGCAGGCGAAAGGGCGCGACGATTTCGCGGCGTACCTGCACGGCTACGCCGCGTACGTCCACATGGTCGAGCCCGAGCGCGGCGCGAAGCTGATGGCCGAGGTCGACCAACTGCTGAGTGGTGACTCGCGTGGCTAGCATCATGGCGATCGTCAGCAAGGCGGTGTTCGAGAAAGCCGCCGGCAAGAACCCGAAGGTCGGCGACGTGCTGCGCATGGATCGGTACGTCAGCGCGGCGAAGGGGTTGGCGTCGCTCGGCGACGGCAACGGCGGCAAGCTGTACATGGTCACCGTGCGGCCGCCGAACGAAGCGCTGTGGCTCGTCGGCGTGCTCGATAATCCGAAGTTCGACGGCACGCAGTGGAAGGCGTCGCCGTCGCCGGTGCCGATCGTCGACATCTCGGCGCTCAAGAACCAGCTCAAGTTCGAGACCGGCAAGGGCATCACCGCGGCGCCCGGCGCGCTCGGCATGTCGCTGCAGACGCCGCGGATCTTGAACGCGCACGACATCGAGCTGCTCGACGCCGCGTCGGGCACGGCCGCGAAGGCGATCACGCCGCCGCCGCTCGAGACCACGGGCGAGCGCCGCCAGAGCGACGCGCTGCTCGAGGCGCTGCTCGAGGATCCGACGAGCGACGATCCGCGCCGCGTGATCGCCGATGCGCTGCTCGCGAAGGCCGATCCACGCGGCGAATTCGTCACGCTCGAGCTCGCGCTGGCCGGTCCGCTCGGGATTCGCAGCCGCGAAGACTTCGCGAAGCGTCATGCCGAGCTGCTCGCCGCGCATGGCAAGACATGGTTTGCCACGCAGCTCGTGCATCGCCGCGACCGCGGCTTCATCGCGTCGATCACCGGCTCCGCGAAGAAGCTCGTCGCCGAAGCGCCCGCGCTGTTCGCGTCGCAGCCGATCGTCGAGGTCCATGCCACGAACGTCGACGCCAAGTCGCTCGACCAGCTGCTCCACGCGGCGTGGTTACCGCGCGTGCATCACCTCGTGCTCAAGGGCGCGCTCGGCGACGCCGGCTGGAAAGCGCTGGTGACCTCGCCGAGCACGCAGCAGCTCGAGCACCTCAACGTGCTCGGTTGCAAGATCTCGATGAAGGGCATCGGCGCGATCGCCGGCAACCTGCCGCGCGTGCGCACGCTCGTGCTCACGGCAAATCCGATCGGCGATGCCGGGCTCGCCGCGCTGCGCGGCTGGCAACCGCTCGCCGATCTGCAGGCGCTCTACGTGTCGAACTGCAGCGTCACGATCAAAGGTGTCGCCGACCTGCTCGCGAGCACGCTGCCGCATCTCGAGAAGCTGACGCTGTCGCAGAACAAGCTCGGCGATGCGATCGGCCCGACGCTGCTCGCCGCCTTCAAGCGCGTGCCGCGGCTCGCCAAGCTCGAGCTGCGCAAGATCGGCGCGACCGCGGCGCTGCTCGAGTCGCTCGGGACGCCGCGCTATTCCGTCGACGTTCGCGACAATCGCATCGCCGCCAAAGACGTCACCGGCAAGCCGCAGTTTCGAGCGGCGTGATCCGGTTCCGCGCGCTACGATCCACGGGTGCTCGCACCCGCGATCGAGCGTCGCTTCGACGGCGCCCGCTGCGTGACCGACGGGCTCGGCGTGCGCGCCGCGCTGTCCGTCGACGGCGCCGAATATCACGCGCACGCGACGATGCTGCCGCGCGGCTCGGTCGTCGTCGAGGTGCCGCACACCGACGGCTTCGAGCTGTCGCTCGCGTGGACCGATCGCGCGCGCTCGCATCGCCGGCCGCCGTCGTTCGACGACTCGTGCTTGGTCGAGACCAACGACGTCGCGCTCGCGCACGCGTGGCTCGACGGTCACGCGCAGAACGCGCTGCTGGCGTCGCGCTACGTCTCGGCGCCGAATCGCGGTGCGACCGCGGTGATGTTGCGCGACGGCGCGTGGCGGCACGAGCTCGCGAAGAGCGCGGTGCGCGCGTGGCGCAGCGATCTCGAGCCGTCGCCGGAACGCGTCGCCGACATGCTCGCGGCGGCGCTCGTGCTCGCACATCGCCCGGTGCGATGGGCGAAGATGTTCGCGAAGCTCGCGCGCGAGCTCGGCGGTGTGGCGGCGAGCCGCGTCGAGATCGGCGGCGCGCCGGTGCTCCGCGTGCGCCGCGGCCACGTCGACGTCACCGTGCGGATCTTGCGCCGGCTCGCTCCCGGCGAATCGGGCCGGCTGCGCACGGTGATCGGTGCGCATCGCCTCGCGTCGGCGGGCGAGACGCTGCAGCTGATCTCGGACGCGTTGCCGCGCGCCGCGTGGCCGCCGCCGGAGCAGTCGGCCGAGGCGCCGCGGCTCGCGCTCGAAGCCGGCGCGCGCCGCCTGCTCGATGCCGCGCGGCCGGCCGCGTCGATCGTGCGTCCTCACGACATCGAGATCACGTTCGACGGCGCGATCGTCGGCGGAGAACGGCTCGGCGCGGCGATCGAATTAGCCGCGCGATGGGCGGCCGACTCGGCTGCCGACGCGCCGTACCGATGATATAGACATCGTCGACGATGTCCGAGCCCGCGCCACCGCCGTCCAACATCAGCTTCATCTCGGTCGAGACCGAGATGCGCAACTCGTTCATGGACTACGCCATGAGCGTGATCGTCGCCCGCGCGCTGCCCGATGCGCGCGACGGCCTCAAGCCGGTCCATCGCCGGATCTTGTTCGCGCAACGCGGCCTCAACAACACGTACAGCCGGCCGTACCTCAAGTGCGCACGCATCGTCGGCGACGTGATCGGCAAGTATCACCCGCACGGCGACTCGGCGGTCTACGACGCGCTCGTGCGCATGGCGCAGGACTTCTCGCTGCGCTACTTGCTCGTCGACGGTCAGGGCAACTTCGGCTCGGTCGACGGCGATCCGCCAGCGGCCATGCGCTACACCGAGTGCCGGATGAGCAAGCTCTCTTCGGAGATGCTCGCCGACATCGACAAAGAGACGGTCGACTGGCAACCGAACTACGACGACAAGGAGCTCGAGCCGAAGGTCCTGCCGGCGAAGTTCCCGAACTTGATCGTCAACGGCGGCACCGGCATCGCCGTCGGCATGGCGACGAACATCCCGCCGCACAACTTGGGCGAAGTGCTCGACGGCGTGCTCGCGATGATCGCGAACCCCAAGCTGTACGACGAAGAGCTGTTCAAGCTGATCCCCGGCCCGGACTTTCCGACCGGCGGCGTGATCCAAGGTCGCGCCGGCATCTTGTCGGCGTTCAAGACCGGCCGCGGCCAGATCGTCGTGCGCGGTGTCGCGAACATCGACGAAGGCAAGACCGAAAAATCGCGCAGCTCGATCATCGTGACCGAGCTGCCGTTCATGGTGAACAAGCAGCGCTGGATCGAAAACTGCGCCGAGCTGGTTCGCGACAAGAAGCTCGAAGGCATCCACGACATCTCGGAGCTGTCGGATCGCAACGGCATCCACGTCGTGTTCGAGCTCAAGAAGGACGCCGATCCGAAGGTGGTGCTCAACCACCTCTTCAAGTTCACGTCGCTGCAGACGTCGTTCTCGGTGAACATGCTCGCGATCGTCGAGGGCCGCCCGGTGCTGCTCTCGCTGCGCCACGCGCTCAGGGTCTTCATCGATCACCGCAAAGAGGTCGTCACTCGCCGCACGCTGTTCGATCTGCGCGAGGCGCGGAGCCGGCGCGAGATCGTCGAAGGCTTGGGCCTCGCGGTCACCAACATCGATCGCGTGATCGCGATCATCCGCGCCGCGAAGGACACCGACGAGGCGAAGGCAAACTTGATGGCCGAGCGGCTCGCCGGGCTCGGCGGCTTCTTGGAGCGCGCCGGCCGGCCGAAAGACGAAGTCGACGCCGCGAACACGCGCCAGTTCACGACGCTGAGCGGCCGCCAAGCTCAAGCGATCCTCGACATGCGGCTCGGTCGGCTCACCGGCCTCGAGCGCGAGAAGCTCGAAGCCGAGTACCGCGAGCTGTGGACGCTCACCGATTACCTCGAAGGCCTGCTCGGCGACGAGACCAAGCTGATGGCCGCGATCGTCGAGGAGCTCAAGGCGATCCGCGAGGAGTTCGCCGACAAGCGCCGCACGCAGATCGTCGACGCCGAAGGCGAGATCCTCACCGAAGAGCTGATCGACGAAGAAGATACCGTCGTCACGCGCAGCCACCTCGGCTACATCAAGCGCACGCGCGCGCGCGAGTACGAAGCGCAAAACCGCGGCGGTCGCGGCATCACCGGCGCGACGAGCACCGAAGGCGACTTCGTCGCCGACATGTTCGCGGCGTCGACGCACGACCACTTGTTGTTGTTCACCGACAAAGGCCGCGTCTACTACAAGAAGGTGTTCGAGCTGCCCGAAGGCTCGCGCACCGCGAAGGGCCGCCCGATCGTCAACGTGCTCGACCTCCAAGAAGGCGAGCAAGTCGTCGCGATGTTGCCGTTCGAAGAGTTCCGCGAGGACACCAGCGTGTTCTTCGCGACGCAGGCCGGCACGGTGAAGAAGACCGAGCTGTCGGCGTTCGAGAACGTGCGGCAGAGCGGCATCAAGGCGATCACGATCGAAGAAGGCGACCGGCTCGTCGGCGCCGCGCTCGTGACGAAAGCCGACGACGTGCTGCTGACGTCGGCGAAGGGCTTCGCCGTGCGCTTCACCGAGGAGCGCGTTCGCGCGATGGGTCGCAGCGCCGCCGGCGTGCGCGGCATCTCGCTGCGCGACGGCGACAAGCTCGTCGGTATGTGCACGTTCGGCCGCGATTCGCAGGCGACGATGATCACGGTGTGCGAGCGCGGCTACGGCAAGCGCACGACGCTGTCGGATTACCCGACGAAGAATCGCGGCGGCAAGGGCGTCATCACGATCAAGACGACGGCGCGCAACGGCCTCGTCTCGGGCGTCCGCATTGTCACCGACGACGATCACATGATCTTGATCTCCGACCGCGGCAAGCTGATCCGGCTGCGCGTGCGAGATATTCCGGTCCAAGGCCGCGCGACGCAGGGCGTGCGCGTGATGCGGCTCGACGACGGCGAGCACGTCGCGGCGATCGAGCGGCTCGCCGAGCCGGCGGATGCAACCGACATCGCCGAGGGCGCGCCGATCGAAGCCGTCGAGGACAGCGACACGATCCCGAACGAGTCGCTGGAAGACGACGCGGACGACGCCGACGACGACGCCGACGCCGACGACGACGAGCCGAACGACTGAGACTTAGCGTCTCGTCGCCGGGGCCGGCCGAAACCCGGTACAATCGTGCGCTCGATGCCGCGGCGTGAAGATCCCGATCGGACCAAGGTCGCCCTGGTCGATCCGTGGATGGGCCAGCTGATCGCCGGCCGCTATCGGCTCGAGCTGCGCATCGCCGCCGGCGGGTTCGGCGCGATCTATCGCGCGTTGGATCTCGCGACCGATCGAGACGTCGCACTCAAGCTGTTGCACGCGTCACTCGCACAAGACGAAGGCGTCGCCGCGCGATTTCGCCGCGAAGGCGCCGCGCTCGCCCGGCTGCGCGATCCGCATACCGTCGCGGCGTACGAGGTCGGCGAGACCGACGACGGCACGCTGTTCATCGCGATGGAGCTGCTCGGCGGCGACAGCCTGCACACCGTGTTTCAGGAGCAGGGCCCGATGTCGTGGCGCAACGTCGCCGCGATCGCGCGCGCGGTGTGCAGCTCGCTTCGCGAAGCGCACGCGCAGGGCATCATCCACCGCGATCTCAAGCCGGCAAACATTCACCTCGAAGGCGAACATCGCGACTTCGTCAAAGTCCTCGATTTCGGTATCGCGAAGATCGTCGGCGGTGCGCTCGACAACTCGGATCTCACGAGCGCCGGCCAGATGATCGGCACGTTCGACTACATGCCGCCCGAGCAGATGGTCGGCGGCGAGACCACCGGCAAGAGCGACGTCTACGCGCTCGGCATCGTGATGTACGAGCTGCTCGTCGGCCAGCGCCCGTTCGGCGATCTGCCGACGGCCGCGTCGATGCTCGCCGCGATGCTATCGACGATCCCGCGCTCGCCTGCGCAGCGCCGCGTGTCGATCCCGCACGAGCTCGATCGCGCGATCATGCGCTGTCTCGCGCAGAAGCCCGAAGATCGCCCGACCGTCGACGAGCTCGCGCACCTGCTCGATGTCCTCATCGAAGAAGACGAAGACCGCACGCACGTCGAGCCGTTCAGGCACGTCGATCACACGACCGATCGCGTGCCCAAGCAGCGCCAGACGCCACCGCCGATGATGGACGAGTTTCCGTCGGGCGAGCAGACCGTGATCGATCGCGGTGCATACCGATCGCCGCCTGCGAACACGTTGCCGGGCATCGCGCCGCCGAAGAAGCCGCGGTAACCGCCGGACCGGCAACGTCGATTCCGCTGCCGGCATCGGCATCGATGTCGAGCGCGTGCCGTAGTAACCTGCCGCCTATGTCGCGTCACGCGCACGGCGTCGACACGCGTGCCTTCGAGCTGACCCGCTCGGGCTTGCGGTTCACGCACGCCGAGACCGAGGCGGCGTATCGCGTCTGGCAGCGCGACACCGTGGTGCCACTGATGCGCATCGGCAT
>DASXEF010000496.1:0-1520 GCA_036490255.1 Kofleriaceae bacterium | reverse complement strand
CCGATCCAGATCTGATGGACGGCGCGATGAATCCCGACGACTTCTAGTCTACGTTCCGCGCATGTCATTGCGCGGCAAGACTCTGTTCATCACCGGCGCGAGCCGCGGCATCGGCTTGGCGATCGGCGTGCGCGCCGCTCGCGACGGCGCCAACGTCGTGATCGCGGCGAAGACCGCCGAGCCCAACCCGAAGCTGCCCGGCACGATCTACACCGCAGCCAAGGAGATCGAAGGCGCCGGCGGCCAAGCGCTGCCGATCGTCTGCGACATCCGCTTCGAAGATCAGGTGCAAGCGGCGGTGAAGCACGCCGTCGACGCGTTCAACGGCATCGACATCTGCATCAACAACGCGAGCGCGATCAGCCTCAGCGGCACCGAGCAGACCGAGATGAAGCGCTACGACCTGATGCACTCGATCAACACGCGCGGCACGTTCTTGGTGTCGAAGACCTGCCTGCCGTTCCTCAAGCAGGCCAAGAACCCGCACATCTTGAATCTGTCGCCGCCGCTCAACATGGAGACGAAGTGGTTCTCGCCGCACGTCGCCTACACGATGGCGAAGTTCGGCATGAGCATGTGCGTGCTCGGCATGGCCGGCGAGTACAAGTCGGCCGGCGTCGCGGTCAACGCGCTGTGGCCGCGCACGGTGATCGCGACGGCAGCCGTGCAAAACTTGCTCGGCGGCGGCGCGACGATGAAGGGCTCGCGCAAGCCCGAGATCATGGGCGACGCGGCGTACGCGATCCTCACGCGCGATTCGCGCGAGTGCACCGGCAACTTCTTCATCGACGACGATGTGCTCAAAGCCGCGGGCAAGACCGATCTGTCGGAGTACGCGTTCGATCCGAGCTCGCCGTTGTTTCCAGATTTCTTCGTGTAGTCCGGACGAAATCGAGAGCACTAATCCGGGTCATCGCCACGCGGCGATCCCGGAACTTCATGCACGCGAACGAGTCCGTGCCGTGACCAGCCGGACGAGAGCAACCACGTGCGCGGCGCCCACACGACGAGCGGCTTGTAGTCGCGCGGTGTCGCGAAACGCCGGCCTCGGCCGAGATCCTTCCACCCGTCGAACGCGATCGCGGTCGAGTATTTGTCGAGCAACCAGCTCGGCACGCGGTGCTGCTCGCCGTGATGGCGCCAATTGTTGAGCACGTACGCGATGCAGTTGCGAACCTCGCGAGGCGTCGACAGCTCGCGCGCGTGGTAGCGGTCGAACACGCGGCCACTGCCTGCGCGCCCCGCGGCGTTGATGCGGCGCGCGGCCGAGATCAAGAAGCTCGAGATCCCGTGGGTGAGCGCATCGCCGCTCGCGGTTTCGACGATGAGATGCAAGTGCGTGCGCTGGACACTGGCGTGAACGATCCGAAAGTCTTCGTGCCGACCGACGACGATCGTCGCGTGCCGCAATGCAGCGAACACGACGTCGCGCCGCAAGCTGCCGACTCTGGGGAGCACACGACAGGTCACGTGAAGCGGCCGACTTGCGGCGACGCGAATTCGCTTGTCGTGCCGGATCG
>DASXEF010000603.1:0-7517 GCA_036490255.1 Kofleriaceae bacterium | reverse complement strand
CAGCTTGCGCGCCGACAGCGACGGATCGACGCGCACGCCCAGCCGCGCGGCCGCGTGCAGCACGAGCCCGATCGCCGCGGTCAGCACGACCGGCGCGAACGCGAGCCCGGCGACGTCGCTCAGCTTGCCGGTCAGCCAGCTGCCGCGCCACTGCGCCTTGAGCAGCCAGTCGTTGACGACGAGCACGACGACGAGCAGCAAGGTCAGCGGATGCAGCGCCTCGCCGACCGGCAGCGCCGGCGACTCCGCGCGATCCGTGCCTCGCAACGCCCGCCGCAGCCGCTCCACGGCGCCCGCTACGGCGTGCTACCGGTCAGGCTCGGCAGCTCCTCGAGGTTCGGCACCAGGATGATCTCGATGCGCCGGTTCTGCTCGCGGCCGGCGTCGTTGTCGTTGGGCGCCACCGGGTCGTACTCGGCGTAGCCCGCCGCGGCGAGGTTCCCGGCCGGGAAGCCACCCTTGATCATGTACTGGACGACGCTGTTCGCGCGCGCCGTCGACAGGTACCAGTTGTTCTTGAACGCCGCGGTGTGGATCGGCTGGTTGTCGGTGTGGCCGGCGACCAGGAAGCGGCGGTCCTTGAACTGCATCAGGATGTTCGTGACGTCGGTCAGCGCGGTCTCGCCGCCCTTCGACAGATCCGCCGAGCCCGACGGGAACAGGATCCCCGACGGCAGCTTCAGCGTCATCTGACCGTTGCGGAACACGACCTGGAGCTTGCCGGTGTCGACGAGCGCGCGGAACTTGTCCTGCAGCGCCTTGTACGCGGCGAGCCGCTTCTCGGCCGCCTCGTGCTGCTTGCGCAGATCGGCGAGCTCCTTCTCGCTCGCGGCCTTCTCGCCCTGGACCTTGCCGAGCTCGGCGTTCGTGGACTTCGCGCTCTCGTCGAGCGTGCCCAGCTGGCCTTCGAGGTCCTTGATCTTGTCGCCGAGCGTCTTCTCGGTGTCGCCCTGCTTCTTGGTCGCGGCGTCGAGCTCGCCCTGGAGCTTCTTGTTCTCGTCGAGGGCTTTGTCGTAGGTCGACTGCTTGACGCACGCCGTGAGCGCCAGAGTCATCAGCATCGAGTGCAGCAGCGTTCGCATGCGCGGACGGTACCGTATACTCTGCCGTCGTGTCTGAAGACGGTAAGCCCGAGGAAGCCGCAGCGCCTGCCGCGGCCGCAGCCGAACAAACGCCCCACGAGGCAGCCGAGCCTCACGAGAAGAAGCAGACCGAGAGCGAGAAGCAGCTCGCCGACGCCGAGGCCAAGGCCAAGGAGCGCTTCGAGAAGGCGATGACCGAGCTGCGCGAGGCGGCGTATCGCTTCAGCTCGCGCGCGCGCGGCCAGTCGGAGCTCATCGTCGAGGAGCTCATCGATCCCGAGGGCGAGACCGTCGAGTCGATCGCCGACCACGAGGGCGATCCGGGCGCGGTCGCGCTCGCGCAGTCGCTCGAGCTGATCACGTTCGACACCTGGCTGTTCGGTCAGATCGGCGACAAGGAGTCGCTCGACCTCAAGGACGAGCAGCACTGGGAAGTGTGGTTCAGCTTCGGCGCGTGGATCGGCGAGACGATCCGTCGCAGGCACGGCGGCCACTGGCTGCTGATGGGCGACGACCCGCACACCTGGCGGCTCGGGTTCTCGAAGATCCTGCTCGAGATCGCGCCGTTCGTGTTCAGCGAGCAGCTGCTGCGCATGGGCTCGGGCGCGACGCGCAAGATGGTCACCGAGATCGAGCGGCTGCGCACGCTCCACGAGGAGCAGCGCGAGCGCGACAAGGGCCAGTCGCTCGACCGGTTCGTCGCGCAGCACTACATCCGGCTGCACACCGTGCCGCTCGGGCAGTGGATGTCGATGGACTTCGCGCGGCTCGCGAAGCTGTGGAACGAGGAGCCGGTCGAGTCGCTGATCGCGGCGATCCGCGAGGCCGGGCCGCGGCTCGGGCCGCAGAACGGGCAGATCGTCGAGCAGGTGTGCTCGGCGCTGGCGCGCGCGAACCAGACGGCGCCGGTCGCGAAGCAGACGACCGACCGCGGGCTGTTCGAGGCGATCGCACAGATCGTGTCGCTGCGGCGCGCGACCCAGCCGGTCGCGATCGACATCATGGAGCGCATCGTGATGCCGGCGCTGCACGTCGGCATGCCCGAGAAGTTCCCGCCGCTCGACGACGACGACCTCGGCAGCCTGCGCAAGGGCATGGAGCTGTTCTCGTTCTTCGTCGAGGTCGTGCCGCACAAGTTCCAGGCCGACGACGAGGGCTTCCTCGGCACGATCCCGCACGAGCAGCTGACGACACCGTACGCCGACCGCAACGTGCTCGAGATCGGCAAGGGCGACTGGGTCGTCGTCAACCCGTCGCACTTCGCGCCGATGCTCGACGGCTTCGAGCCGCAGCAGATGCTCGACAAGTACGACGAGTTCGTGAAGTACATCGCGTCGATCCCCGAGGCGCCGCGCCGGCGCGACGACGGCCGGCTGCTCGCGGAGACCGCCGTGCGCGCGCTCGCGGACCTCAAGGGCTGCGTGGCGCTCGCGCAGCAGAACAACGACGCGCTGCTGTTCCGCCTGCTGCCGCCGCCGGGCTAACCTAGCCGGATGGCGGTGTCGTGGTGGAGCTGACGGCGGCGATCGACGCCTCGGTCCGCTACCTCGCGAGCGACGCCGCGTCGGACAGCCTCCGCGCCGACGTGTACTGGCCGAAGTGGGACTCGCCGTGGTGGCACGCGCTGCTGTTGTTCGAGCTCGGCAACGCCGATCAGATTCCGCGGCCGATCATCGACGTGATCGCCGCCGGCCTCGACGCGGCGCCACGCGCGCTCGACGCCGACGACTCGCAAGGCTTCGTGCCGTGTCACTGCGCGCTCGGCTGCATGGCACAGGTGCTCGACGTCCACGGCGTGACGCTGCCGTGGCTCGAAGATTGGTTCGTGCGCTATCAGATGGCCGACGGCGGGCTCAATTGCGACGCGCGCGCGTACCAGGTCACCGGCGAGTGCCCGAGCTCGATGGTCGGCACCGTGCCGGCGCTCGAGGCGATGCTGCTCGGCGACCCCGGGCGGTGGTCGCCGGCTCGTCGCGCGTTCGTCGATCGCGCCGCGCGTTGCGTGATCGATCGCGCGTTCGTGCGCGGCTCGACGACGAAGCACAACGCCGAAGAGCGCGATGCCGCGCCGGCGTGGCGCGAGCTCGCGTTCCCGCGGTTCTACTTCTACGACGTCCTGCGCGGCATGGCCGCGGTCGCGCGCTGGGCCGAGCTCACCGGCGCCAGCGTTCCCCGCGACGTCTGGATCCAGCTGCCCGACCAGCTCGTCGTCCAGCGCGACGCGCTGACGAGCGTCGACTACCCGCGAACGCGGTTTCCGTTGCTCGACGCCGTGAGTCTCATCGGTACGGCATCCGAGCCGCTGACCCGGCAATGGCGAGCCACGAAAGCGCGAATCGCGCTACCGTAGGTTGGTGCGCGCTTGTCTGCTGTCGATCATCGCCTGCGCCTGTAACCACGCGCCGTCGGGCGGCCCCGGCAGCGGCAGCGATGCTGGCAGCGGCGGCAAGCCGATCGACGCGATGCCGATCATGCCGGGTCAGCTCGCGATCGGCGGCCACGCGATCACGTACGAGCCGTTCAACTCGTCACACGGCACGACGATCTCGACGCCTGCATTCGATACGCAGGCGACGGGCAGCACGATGATCGTCGGCATCGGCCGCGGCGTCGGCTCGGCGTTCACGGCGCAACAGCGCACGCCGACCGACAACAAGGGCAACTCGCCGTACGTGATCGAAGGCAGCGAAGAGCACTGGTCGCTGTATCCGCAGTCGAGCGCCGCGACGTACGCGTTCTCGAACATGGTCGGCGGCGCGGGCCAGGTGATCTCGACGATGGCGCCCGCGACCGATGAGATCACGGTGATGGCCGTCGAGGTCGCGAATGCGACCAAGGTCAGCGCGGTATTCGTCGAGGAGCGCGAAGCGCCGCTGACGAGCATGAGCATCACGACGTCGGGCCCGGCCGCGCTGATCGCGTACTGGTGGGGCGACAACGACGCCGACATGCGCACCGCGACGCCGAACAACGACTTTCAAGTGCTCGACTCGATCCTGACGCAGGGCGAGCTCGTCGAAGGTGCGGTCGCGGCGAAGATCGTCAACGCCGCCGGCACCTACGACGTGACGTGGTCCGCGACGCCGCCGCAAGGTGCGCTGTTGTGGCTCGTCGCCGTCGAGCCTTAGCCGAGCTTGAACACGCGCTTCGCGTTGTCGCCGAGGAACAGCCGGCGCGCATCGTCGTCGAGCCCGAGCTCGTCGATCTCGGCGAGACAATCGGCCGGCGCGAGCATCGGAAAGTTGCTGCCGAACAGGACTTTCTTGCGACCGTTCGTCTTGATGTAGTCGCGCAGCGACGCCGGATAGCGCTTCGGCTTGTACGCCGACGTGTCGATGTAGACGTTCGGATACTTCGTCGCGAGCGAGATCATCTCGTCGTGCCACGGATAGCCGAGATGACCGCCGACGATCACGAGCTCGGGAAACTCGAGCGCGACCTCGTCGAGATACGGAATCGGCCGGCCCGGCTCCGACGGGCACATCGGTCCGGTGTGGCCGACCTGCAGACAAAACGGAATCTGCAGCTCGACGCACTCGGCGTAGAGCGGGTAATAGCGCCGATCGTTCGGCGGCAGATTCCACAGCCACGGCAAGATGCGCAGGCCGCGCAGGCCGAGTTGCTTGACCGCGCGGCGCAGCTCGCGCACGCCGTCCATCGGCCGCGTCAGATCGACCGATGCGATACCGACGACGAGATCGGGTGCGGCTTGCACGAGCGCCGCGACCTCGTCGTTACCGATCAGCGCGCCGGTCGGCCCGTGCCACGCACACGCGAGCGCGCGATCGATCTTCGCCGCGCGCATCGCCGCGATCGTGAGCTCGAACGGGATCGAGTCCGGGATCTGCGTCATGCCGATCCAGCGCCGCAGCGAATCGAACATCGGCAGGCGAATCACGGCCGGAGTGAGGTGCTGGATCCACGCGTCGACGATCATGCACGCAGCATGTCACAGCGCCGTATCGACGTGAATCGCGACGCCGTGCGCAGGCACGTGCACGCTGGCGCTGCCGACGAGATCGCCGGGCTGCTTCGTGATCGCGTCGCCGTCTTGATCGTAGCGCGCAGTCACGACGACGTCGCCGGTGAGCACCGCGTCGATGAACATCGAGTCGCGGTCGTCGAGGTGAAACGCGATCGAGCCGCCGCCTACATAGACGATCTTCGCGACCGCGAGTGGCGCGCCGCCGGCGACGGGCTTCGCGATGATGAAGATCGAGACACCGCTGGACGCCGAGCTCGGCAACAGCAGCGTGCCGTCGATGACGTGATCGCTTCCGGCCGGCGGCTCCGGCGGGGCGGTGTTTGCGGGAGGCGCGTTCGGCGCGGGCGTCGCGCCGCCACAAGCCGCCAGCACGACGAGCGAGAGTCGCTTCATCGCGATGCTATCGCACGAAATCGTGCGACAACGCGATCGTGCATTGGTGGTTCGGGCATGTTGGAACCGTGCTGGGCGCAGTCTGCGCGCTCGTGTTCGCCGGCACACTCGTGCGCGATCGCAGACCGACCGGCAGC
Organism: Kofleriaceae bacterium; assembly: GCA_036490255.1. Lineage (GTDB taxonomy): Bacteria > Myxococcota_A > Polyangia > Haliangiales > Haliangiaceae > JABFXX01. The sequence continues at coordinate 1,920 of DASXEF010000603.1, read as the reverse complement.
ACCGCGGCGTGGTTGCTCGTGATCCTGCTCGTGCCGTGGCTCGGCGTGCCGCTGTATTTCTTCTTCGGCGGCCGCAAGCTGCGCGCGAGTGGCAAGCCGCCGCTGCCGCAGCGCACGGCCGCCGCAACCTCCGACGGTCTGATCGAGCGCGTGCTGGTCGCGACCGGCGCCGGCGAGCTCGAAGCCGGCCACGCGATCGACTGGCACGCCGACGGCGAAGCGGCGTTCGTCGGCCTGTGCGACGCGATCGACGCCGCGACGAAATCGATCCGGATCGCGACGTTCGTGCTCGGCGACGACGCGGTCGCCGACGCGATCATCGACAAGCTCGTCGCTCGTGCCGAGGCCGGCGTGGTCGTCGAGCTGTTGCTCGACGGGATGCTCGTCAACCCGAGCTGCAAACGCGCGCGCAAGCGGCTCGCGAAGGCCGGCGGCAAGGTCGCGGTGTTCGAGCCGCTGTTTCGCTTGCCCGGCCGCGGCCGCGGTCGCACGAACCTGCGCAACCACCGCAAGATCTGTGTCGTCGACGGCCAGGTCGCGATCCTCGGCGGCCGCAACCTCGCGCGCGAATACATGGGGCCGTCGCCGGATCTCGCGCGCTGGGAAGATCTGTCGTGGCGGTTGCGCGGGCCCGCGGTCGCGCGCGCCGATGAAGTGTTTCGCGCCGATTGGAAGTTCGCGACCGGCGAAGAGCTGCCGGCGCCGGTCACGCCGGCGAGCTCGGGCGACGCGGCGATCGCGCTCGTGCCGTCGGGCCCCGACGCGAGCGGCGATCCGATCTACGAAGTGCTGCTCCAGCTCGCGTTCACCGCGAACCGGCGGCTATGGATCGCGACGCCGTACTTCACGCCCGATCCGGCGCTCGAGCACGCGCTCGAGCTCGCGGTGCGCCGCGGCGTCGACGTGCGCGTGATCGTGCCCGCGAAATCGAACCATCGCATCGCAAACCTCGTCGGCAAGAGCTTCTTGTCGCCGCTCGCGCAGATCGGCGTGCAGGTCTTGCAGCTGCCGAAGATGCTGCACGCGAAGGTCGTCCTCGCCGATGCTCAGGGAGACAGTTGGGTGGTGACCGGGTCGGCGAACTTCGACATGCGCAGCTTGTTCCTCGACTTCGAGATGTCGATGGTGACGCGTGCCCCGGCGGCGGTGACGTGGATCGAGCAGTGGTTCGCGCGCGAGGGCGCGTTATGCACGCAGGGGCCGATCGCATCGAGCATGCTCAGCGACCTCGCGCGGTTGGTCGCGCCGCTGGTGTAGTACCGTCACGCGGTGCTGCGCTTTGCCTTCATCGCGATCGTGCTCGCCGGCTGTCAATCGGCCGGGCCCCCCGCACCCCCGCCACCGCCGGCGCCCTCGCCCGCTCCGATACCGGCGCCGGCATCGCCGCAAGCGATTCGCGCCGGCACGTGCGGCTCGCAGCAAGCGTTCTCGCTCGGTCCGCCGATCGACTATCCGCCGCCACCGGGCGCGTCGGGCGCGCTCGCGATCGGCTACCTCAACAAGGATGCGCCGATCGATCTGATCGTCGGCGGCACCGATGATCGCGGCGTCGCGACGCTCGGCGTGATGCTCGGCAACGGCGACGCGACGTTCAAGCCGCCGGTCGCGTACGAGCTATTGCCCGGCGCGGAGGTGCGATCGATCGCGCTCACCGACTTCGATACCGACGAGGATCTCGACGTCGTCAGTGCCGGCGGTAACGGTCCGCCGGAGATCTTTCTCAACAACGGCGACGGCACGTTCGGCGCCGCCGTGGCCCTGCCGAAAGGCCCGAACGAGCCGCGCGCCGGCCACGCCGTCAGCGTCCAGGTCGCCGACATCCACGGCGACGCCCATCCCGACGTCGTGACGTATTCCGGCGGCGGCTTCGACGTCTGGCACGACAAGGGCCACGCGAGCTTCGTCGCCAGCACGTTGCCG
>DASXEF010000598.1:0-11953 GCA_036490255.1 Kofleriaceae bacterium | reverse complement strand
CGCATCTGTCGCTTGCTCGCCTCACCGGCCTGAACCGACGGGAACACGAGGCTCAATGAGCCAGTTTGCGGGCCCGTCATCGACGGAACGAGCCCAAAGACTCGGGCGCTGACCAGGGTTTCTCAGCAGCCTGCTAGAGCGACCCCGTGCAGGCGTTCGCCTTTGCGGGCCGGCACAGATTCACGCTCGTATCGCAGGTCGCCGGCGAGCCGGTCGAATCGTTCGGGCACGGCGTCGTCATCGTGCAGCCTTGCGAGCACACTTCGATGCCGGGCGTGACGTCGCTGAACGTCTGGCAGACCTGCGACGAGCCACAGCTGTGCTCGTCGATGCACGGGTCGTAGAGCGCCTTCGTGCAGGCTCCGCCCGACGCGTCGGCGGAGCTCCCGCTGGGCGTGCCGCCACTACACGCGGTCACCGCGACGACGACGACGAAAGCCAGGGTACGCATGGCCCAGATCCTACACGATGTGATTGAATTGCTGCGTGGCACACATCGACGTGTTCAAGGGTTGGGCCGACACGATCCGCCAAGACATCGAGGCGTACAAAGCGCTGCTCGAGTCGTCGGCCGCCGAGCACGATGCGCGCAAGCTCGCGGCGGGCACGCTGTCGTACCTCGTCAGCAAGATGGATTTGATTCCAGATTGGAACGAGGGCATCGGCGTGATCGACGACGTGATGGTGCTGCGCGTGTCGGCGCAGCTCGCGCAGGATCTCGATCGCGGGTCGTTGCCGGCGTCGGCCGAGGTCAGCTTCGAGCGGCTCGCCAACGAAGCCGAAAAGATCACGGCGTTCCTGGGCGGCGGCACGTACGACAAGCTCAAGGCGTATTGCGCCAAGCTCGGCGACCAGAAGATCCGCGGCCGCACGACGCAACAGCTGATCGATGACGCCGCGCAGCGCAAGCAGTTCTACGTCGAGCTCGACGAAGAGATGAAGAAGACCGTGCCGATCGTCATCACCGATCCGGCCGACGCCGAGCTCCGGCTCAAGGCGTACCTGACCCACAAGCTCGGTTGATGCGCGCAGCGATCGCGATTCTGGTCGTGCTCGGCGCGGTCGCGCATGCGCACGCGGACGATTCGTGGGAAGCGCGCGTGCAGAACGCCGAGCGCGTGCACCGGATCGAGAACGTCGTGTGGGCGCTGACCGCGACGTGCGACGGCGGCGACGATGCGCACCAGCGCCAGTGCCGCCACGTGCGCGACTCGCGCGTCGCTCAGCTCGCGAGCGAGACGCTGCTCGTCGACGCCGACGCCGAAGCGTTCGACGTCGGTCCGTTCGATCCCGCAAAAGGCACGATCCACTTCGACATCACCGCGTGCATTCGCTGCCTCGGCGTCGCAGTCGACGGCAAGACGTGGTTCGTCGTCGCGAGCGGCGCACCGGCGCACGCGCGTGGCGACATCGTCGCGGCCGGGCCGCTGCACGGCGACACGCGAACCTTTCACGACGAAGCCGCTGCGAAGGCGTGGGCGCGCCAGGTCGGCAACGCGCACGTCGAGCTCGTCGTCAAAGTCCCGGCACATCCGAAGTGGACCGACGGTGGTAAGAACGGGATCGAGCTCGATGTCGTTGCGTGGCGAGTCGTGTCGCCGTGCGACGGCGCGGTGATCGCGTCGAGCCTCCCGGCGGGGCCCGGGCCCGCCGACAAAGCGCAGTGCATCCCCGCGCTGAAAACCGCGACCGTGCAGACCGAGCTCACCGCCGACGACGTGCGCGCCGCGATGGAGCCGGTCGTCGCTGCATCGCACGTGTGCTTCGGGCGGCTCGCGGTGACCGGCACCGCGAAGCTGCGGATTCGCGTGCTACCCGACGGCACGATCGGTCGTTACGACCAGCAGGGCGACTTCGTCAACACGCCGATGGGCGCGTGCATCGATCGCGCGGCGGCGAAGCTATCGTTCGCGCCGAGCAAGTCGGGCATCGCGATCAACTATCCGATCACGGCGCAACCATGACGGTCGCGCAGCTGCTCGAGCGATTGTGGGCCGACTACGTCGCGATGACGCCGCAAGCCGAGCGTATCCACGCGCTGCTCGCCGCGCGCGGCGAAGCGATCGCGAATGATCATGTCGCGCTGCGCGGGCTCGGCATCGCGAACCTCGGCATCGCCGCGCTCGCGAAGCCGTTCGAAGCGGTCGGCTACGTCGAGCAGCCGGCGCGCTATCGCTTCGACGACAAGAAGCTCGTCGCGCGCTACTGGAAGCATCCCGAGCCCGGCGTGCCGAAGGTGTTCATCAGCGAGCTCTGCGTCGGCGAGCTGTCTGCAACCGCGCAGCAGGTGCTCGCCGCGCTCGTCGCACAATTGCCGGCGGGGTTCAGCGATCGCGCCGATCTGCCGTGGGCCGGCCGGCCGTGGCGAATCACGCGCGCGGTCTACACCGCGTTGCTTGCCGAGAGCGAGTACGCCGCGTGGCTCGCCGCGTTCGGATTTCGCGTCAATCACTTCACGGTCGCGGTCGATGCGCTGACGACGTTCGGATCGCTCGCAGCGCTCAACAAGTTTCTCGTCGGCAGCGGCTTCGTGCTCAACACCGCGGGCGGTGCGATCAAGGGCTCGCCCGCCGCAAAGCTCGAGCAATCGTCGACGCGCGCCGACGCGATCTCGGTCGACTTCGACGGCGAGCGCGCGATGGTGCCGAGCGTTTATTACGAGTTCGCGAAGCGCTACGACGGCTTCGAGGGCTTCGTGCCCGAGTCGGCCGACAAGATCTTCGAATCGACGAACTCAGCTCGTTAACGTCGCGAAGTAGTCGTTGAGCTCGAGCAGCACGTCGACGTCGACGCCGACAAACTGCACGCCCATGCCACCGTCGGCGCTCGCCCAGCGCACGACCGCCGGGATCACGAACGCCTGATCGGTGGTCGGCAGCGTCAGCTCGAGCGTCAGCGTCGTGCCGATCGGCGGCGTGACCTGGCATGCGATGAACGCGCCGCCGACGCCGATGTTGCGAGTCTCGGCGGTGACCCAGCCTTGTTGCGTGGTCCGGAAGCGCACCGGCATCACGCGGCCGGGACGCGCCTTGCCCCGAAAAAAATGCCGCCTCTCGTGCCGCCGACCATCCATTTCCGCTCTGAAAGCTTAGCTGATCTTCACACACATCTTCGTCGACTTCGGGCTTTACCCGACGAGCCGACATGGGTACGGTGCGCCCCGATCGTGAAGGTGCATCTGATCGGCATCGGGGGGACCGGCATGGGCGCGGTCGCTGGCTTGCTCGTCGCAGCCGGGCACGACGTGCGCGGGTCAGACGCTGCGGTGTACCCGCCGATGAGCGAACAGCTCGCGGCGCTCGGCGTGCCCGTGATGATGCCCTACAGCGAGCACAACCTGGATTGGAGCCCCGATCTGGTCGTCGTCGGCAACGTGCACGGCAAAGATCACGTCGAGGTCAAAGCGGCGCAGGCGCGCGGGCTCAAGCTGACGTCGTTTCCGGCGGTGATCGGCGAGCAGCTGCTGCCGGGCAAGCACTCGATCGTCGTGTCGGGTACGCACGGCAAGACGACCACGACGTCGCTGCTCGGCCACATCCTGCTCGAAGCCGGCCGCGATCCGTCGTTGTTCGTCGGCGGCGTGCCGGTCGGGCTCGGCCACGGCTGGCGCCTCGGTCACGGCCCGTTCGTGATCGAAGGCGACGAGTACGACACCGCGTTCTTCGACAAGGGCTCGAAGTTTCTCCACTACCGCCCCGAGACCGTGATCTTGACGAGCATTGAGCTCGATCACGTCGACATTTTCCCGACGTTCGACGCGGTGCAGGCCGCGTTCAAGAAGCTCGTCGCGCTGATCCCGGCGACCGGTTTGCTCGTCGCGTACGCGGACTCCGCCGACGTGCGCGCGATCGCGAAGACCGCGGCGTGCAAGGTCGAGCTCTACACGGTCTACGCGCCGGATCAGACGCCCGACGGCGAAGACTCCGACGGCGGGCTCGCCTCCGACGTCGCGTGGTGGGCGCGCAACTTGGAAGTCGGCAAGAGCGGCCGCGTCGGGTTCGACGTCTATCACCACGGCGAGCGCATCGAGCGGTTCGAGACGCTGCTGGTCGGCCAGCACAACGTCGGCAACGCGCTCGCCGCGATCGCGGTCGCGCATTCGCAGGGCGTGCCGATCAAAGACATCCAGCGCGGCGTCGCGACGTTCGCGGGCGTGCGCCGGCGCCAAGAGCTGCGCGGCATCGCCGGCGGCGTCACCGTGCTCGACGATTACGCGCATCACCCGACGGCCGTGCGCGAGACGCTCAAGGCGCTGCGCCGGCGGTTCCCGAAGCGCCGCTTGATCGCGGTCTACGAGCCGCGCTCGGCGACGAGCCGGCGCAAGACGTTCCAGGCCGAGTTCGCCGACGCGTTCGCGTACGCCGACGAGGTGATCGTCGGGCCGATGTACGACGCCTCGAAGATTCCGCTCGAAGATCGTTTCGATCCCGAAAAGCTCGCGCTCGATCTGCATCGCAGCGGCACGCAGGCGAGCTACATGCCCGACACGCACGCGATCGTGAAACAGCTCGCCGAGAACGCGGCGCCCGGCGATGTCGTCGTCGTGTTGTCGTCGGGCAGCTTCGACGGCTTGCACGACAAGCTGCTCGATGCGATCGGCGATGCGATCCGGCCGGCCCAGCGCGTCGATATGCCTGCCGTGCGCAGCGTGCTCGAGATGGTGCTCGGCGACGAGCCGGGGCGCGACGATCAGTTCCCCGACTTCTTCGTGCTGCGCAACGAGAAGGGCACGGTCGGCTGCGTCGCGCTCGAGGTGCTCGGTGAAGACGCCGTGTTGCGCGCGCTCGCCGTCGATCCCGAGTTTCGCGGCGCGGGCTACGGCTGGATGCTCGCCGACATGGCGGTCGGCCAAGCGCGCTGGCGCGGCGTGCGCCGGATCTACTTGCTCACCGCGAGCGCGAGCGACTTCTTCGCGGCGAAGTTCGGCTTCCGCGTCGTCGATCGCAGCACGCTCGGCAAGGCCGTCGCGGCGACCGAGACGTTCACCGCGACCTCGGACGAAGTGCGCGTCGCGATGCGCCTGGATCTCTGAGCGCCGTGACGCTCGAGCTGCACGAGCTCCTCGAGGCGGCGCGTCATGCCGCACGCGTCGCGTCGCACGTGCTCGCCGGTGCGAAGCCGTCGGACATCCGCTCGAAGAAAAACGCGCGCGACCTCGTCACCGAGTGGGACCTGCGCTCCGAAGCGGCGATCCGCGAGGCGCTCGAAGCGCGCGCGCCGGGCATCGCGATCCTCGGCGAAGAAGGCGGCGAATCACAGGGAACGGCGGGCAGCGGCGCGTATCGTTGGCTCGTCGATCCGATCGACGGCACCGTCAACTTCGCGCACGGCGTGCCGATCTGGTCGATCTCGATCGCGCTCGAAGATGCCGATCGCAAACCCGTCGTCGGCGTGGTCGCGGTGCCGGCGATGGGCTGGTGGTTCGAGGCGATCGCGGGGCAGGGCGCGCGCGATCATTCAGGCGCGCCGCTCGCGGTATCGACGCAGGCGCAGCTCGAGCGCGCGCTGCTGTCGACCGGGTTTCCGTACGATCGCGCGACGAACGCGGCGAACAACTTCGCCGAGTGGGAGCACATGCAGCGCGTCGCCGATTGCCGCCGCTTCGGCAGCGCGTCGATCGATCTTTGCCTGGTCGCCTGCGGCTGGCTCGACGGCTACTGGGAACGCCGGTTATCACCCTGGGACATCGCCGCGGGCGCGCTCATCGTCGCCGAGGCCGGTGGCACCGTGACGAGCGCGACGAACGGTACGTTCGATTCGCATTCGGGCGAAGTGGTGGCGACGAACGGTGCTATTCATACGGAGCTGATCGCCGAGCTCGGTCGCGTGCGCCGGCCTGCATCAGCGGAGCCCACATGACCCGATTCGCCGCGCTCGCGATTCTCTCTCTGTCGGTTGCGATTGCCGCTGCACAGCCCGCCGATCCATACGCGCCGGCCAAGAAAGCGCCAACGCCGGCTGCGAAAGGTTCCGCGAGCGCGCCGAGCGATCCGTACGACGCCGGCAGCGCCGCCATCGCGATCCCGTCGCGCGTCGGCATCTCGGATCTGACCGCCGTGCAGGGCCTGCTCGCGGTGCAGAACACCGACGCATGGTTGCTCTACGACCGCGACGGTCAGAACCCGATCGCGCTCAAGCTCGTCGCGCCCGACGGTCGCCCGCAGCGGCCGTGGTTCTACTTGATCCCCGCAAAAGGCGATCCGATCGCGCTCGTGCACACGTCGGAGGTGCGCCAGTTCGATCATCTTCCCGGCAAGAAGCTGACGTATCTCGGCTTCCGCGACTACGAGAAGCAGCTGCGCGCGATGCTCAAGGGCGTCAAGAGCGTCGCGCTCGAGTACTCGCCGAAAGCGGCGGTGCCGAACGTCTCGCGCATCGACGGCGGCACGCTCGAGCTGATCCGCGCGACCGGCGTCGCGGTGCGATCGAGCGACACGCTCGTGCAGTACACGAAGGCGATCTGGGGCGATGCCGGCCGCACCGCGCATTACATCGCCGTCCACCACATCATCGAGCTGCGCAAAGAAGCGCTGGCGTTCGTCGCGAAGAAGATCGCGGCGCACGAGCCGGTGACCGAATACGACGTGCAGCAGAAGCTCGTGCACGGCATGGCGATGCGCGGGCTCGTCGGGCCGCCGCCGGTCGTGTCGGCCGGCGTCAACACGGCCGATCCGTACTACGTGCCGACCGCGGCGCGCACGTCGCCGATCAATCAGGGCGATCTGATCGTGATCTCGCTCGCCGGCAAGCTCGACAAGCCCGACGGCATCTACGCCGCGCAGACGTGGTGCGCGGTCGCCGATCGCACCGTGCCCGACAAGATCGCCAGCGCGTTCCAGACCGTCAGCTTGGCGCGCGATCAGGCGCTCGTGCTGATCCAGGATCGCTTGAAGAAGCATCGCCCGGTCACCGGCGCCGAGGTCGATCAAGCGACGCGCGCGTTCATCAAGAAAGCGGGGCTCGTCGAGCAGGTCATGCACCGCACCGGTCACTCGATCGATAGCGATCTGCAAGGCGGCGGCGCCGACCTCGACGACTTCGAGGTCAAAGACACGCGCATCCTCACGCCGGGCACCGGCTTCACGATCGGACCGGGCGTCTACTTTCCGGGCCAGTTCGGCGTGCGCACCGAGATCTCGGTCTACTTCGCACCGAGCGGACCCGAAGTCACCACGCCCGCGCAGGACGAGGTCGAAGCATTACTGAAGTAACCGCGCTGGTGTTGGCCGGCGGCAAAGCGACGCGCATGGGCGGCGTCGCGAAGCATCTGCTTCGCGTCGGCGGCGAGACGATCTTCGAACGCCAAGTGCGAGCGCTCGCGCCGCTCGTCGACGAGATCATCGTCTCCGGTCCCGCGATCGCCGGCTATCGCAACGTCGTCGACGATGTCTCCGACATCGGGCCGCTCGCCGGCGTCGCCGCCGGGCTCGCAGCGTGCACGACGCCGTGGTTGCTCGTGATCGCCGGCGACATGCCGAACGTCTCGCACGAGCTGATCGCGGCGATGCTCGCGCGCCGCGCTCCCGACCTCGATGCGATCGGCATCCGGATGCATCCGCTGCTGTGCGTCTTGCATACGCGCACGCGCGAAACCGTCGAGCGCCGAATTGCCGCCGGCAAGCGCAAGGCCAGTGGCCTTCTGACCGACGAGGGCCTGCGCGTCGCATGGGTCGAGGATGTGGAGCCAAACTTGCTCGCAAGCATCAACACGCCCGGCGACTTAGCGGAGCATTGAACCGAGCGGTTGGTTCCGGTACATACATTCGCTCTATGCGAGTCGGACCAGTCGATATCGATGTCCCGGTGCTGCTCGCACCGATGGCGGCGGTCACCGATCTGCCGTTTCGCACCGTCGCCGAGGAGCTCGGCGTGGGCTTCACGATCACCGAGTTCTTATCGGCGCACGCGCTCGCGGCCGGCGACAAGAAGACGACCGGCAAGCTGACGGCGTCGCTCAACGGCCGCAAGTTCGGCGTGCAGATCTTCGGTCGCGAGCCGCACATGATGCAAAAGGCGGCGGAGCTCGCCGTCTCGATCGGCGCGTCGCTCGTCGACATCAACATGGGCTGCCCGGCCAAGCGCGTCGTCGCGGGCGAGTGCGGCTCGGCGCTGATGCGCGAGCCGGCGATCGCGCAGGAGCTCGTGCGCGCGACGATCGCCGCCGTGCCCGCGCACGTGCCGGTCACCGTCAAGCACCGAGCCGGCTGGGATCACGGCCACAAGAACGCGCCCGAGTTCGCGTGCGCGATGGTCGAAGCGGGCGCGCAGATGATCACCGTGCACGGCCGCACGCGCACGCAGGGCTTCTCGGGCTCGAGCGATCCCGAAATCATCCGGCTCGTGCGCGAAGCCGTGCCGAAGCACATCCCGGTCGTCGGCAACGGCGACGTGATCGACGTCGAAGGCTACCAGCGCATGCGCGAGGTCACCGGCTGCGACGCCGTGATGATCGGCCGCGGCGCGCTCGGCAACCCGTGGTTGTTTTCGCGGCTGCGTCAGCTCTGCGAAGGCAAGCCCGATCCGGGCGCGCCCACGCTCGAAGAGCGCCTGTCGGTGTATCGCCGCCACGTCGATCTGATCGAGCAGCTGCGCGGCGGCCCACGCACGCTGCACGAAGTTCGCAAAGCATGCGCGTGGTACGCGCGCGGCTTGTACGGCTGCAACGCGCTCCGGCTCAAGGTCTGGGAATCGCCCGACCTCGCATCGGCGCGCGGGCTCGTCGAGGATTACTTCACGGCGCTGATCGAGCGTGCCCATCGCGGGATGTCGAACGAAGGCTCGCGCGAAACGATGGACGCCGCGTAGTGCTGCGCGCGTCGCTCAAGGCCAACGACTTCCTGGTCGCCGAAAGCCCGGCGATGCGCGCGATCGTCGATCAGGTTCACGCGTACGCCGACGGCGACGCACCCGTGCTGATCACCGGCGAGCACGGCACGGGCCGCGAGCTCGTCGCGCGCATCCTGCATCAGCGCGGGCCGCGTTGCAGCCATCGCTTCGTGTCGGTGCGGCCGACGTTCGAAGGCACCGACTCGGCCTCGGTGCCCGACGTCTGCGAGCGCGCACGCCGCGCACTGAAAGCGGCCGCCGGCGGCACGTTGCTCGTCAAAGACATGAGCGATCTGTCGGGGCCCTCGCAGCGCACGCTGAAAAAAGCGATCGCGAGCCACGACGACGATCTGCAGGTCGTCGCGACCGCCGACGTCGACGTCGATCACGCGGTCGACGCGAAGATCGTCGCGCGCGAATTCTACGACCTGTTCGCGCCGCGCCGGATCGAAGTGCCGCCGCTGCGCGATCGCGTCGATGATCTGCCGACGCTGTTCGAGCGCTGGATCAAGCACTACGCCGCCGAGATCGGCCGCGCGAAGCCGAGCGTGGCGACGCGCGCGCACGAACGACTCGCCGTCTATCCGTGGCCCGGCAACGTCGCCGAGCTCAAGAGCATCGCGCGCCGGCTCGTCGTGCGCGTCGCCCGCACGCGGATCGAAGCCGGCGACGTCGACGAAGTGCTGCCCACCGTCGCGACGCGCGTGCCGCTCGAAGATCTCGCGTTCGAGGAGATCGTCAAGGCGAAGCTCAGCGGCTTGCTCGCGCGGATCGACGGCTATCCGATCCACGACCTCTACGACAAGGTGCTCGAGCGCGTCGAGCGCCCGCTGTTCGACCTCGTGCTCGCGCGCACCGGCGGCAACCAGGTCAAGGCGGCCGAGCTGCTCGGGCTCAATCGCAACACGCTGCGCAAGAAGCTCTCGGGGCTCGGCCTCGACGTCGACAAGAAGAAGCGGCCGACCGGTCGCGATCGTCAAGAACGCGCGCTCGACGGCGAGTAGTGCAACCCGGCCGCCGCCGGGCTGTCCTTCTGCCCATGAGCGAAACATTCCACATGGGCGGCTGGGGCATGTATCCGACGCTGATCGCCGGGCTCGTCTTGCTCGGCAACGCATTCGCGTTCGCGATCGCGCCCGATGCGAGGCGCCGCGCGGTCGTACGCTCGCTCGCGACGCTGACGATGCTCGTCGCGACGCTCGGGTTCGTCAGTGGCCTGGTGCGGAGCTGCACCGGCTGCGATTACCTGCCGAGCCTCGTCGTGCGCGGCTTCGGCGAGTCACTCGTCAACATCGGCTTCGGGCTCGTGCTGCTCGTGATCTCCGGCATCGGTGTCGCGGTCGGAACCGCGCGCGGCAGCGAGCGCGACGAGCTTCACGGCGCCTGAGCGATCAGCCGCCTTTGTCGACGATGATCTCGACGCGGCGGTTCATCGCACGGCCTTCGGTCGTGTGATTGTCGCCGACCGGCTGGTGCGAGCCGAAGCCCTGCGCGGTGATCGCGTTCGCCGACACGCCGTGGACGATCAGGTAATCGCGCACCGCGTTCGCGCGGCGCGTCGAGAGATCGTCGTTGATCGTGTCGTTGCCTTGGTTGTCGGTGTGGCCGCCGACCAGGAAGTGGTGCTCGGCCTGCGTCTTGAGCGCGTCTGCGACCTGGTTCAGCTGGGTCTGCGCGCCGGGCAAGATGTCGGCTTTGCCGGTCGCGAACACGACGCCGCCCGATAGCGTGATCACCGTACCGCGATCGTCTTTCTTCATCGCGAGGCTCTTCGCCAGCGCGTCCATCGCGTCGGCCGCCTTCTTCTCGGCTTCGACGCGCGCGGCGTGCTCGGCGGCGGTCTCTTGCTGCGACTTTGCGAGGTTGTCGCGCTCGTGCGCGAGCTGCTCGCGCTGATCACGCAGCTTTTCCTCGTCGCTCTTGAGCATCTGCGACTGCGTCTTGCCCATGTCGCGTTCGGCGAGCGCTTTGTCGTCATCGGCCTTCGCGGCGATGCCGAGCGCGACCGCGCGCTGGATCTTGCGCAGCGCGATGTACGCATCGTCGACCGTGTCGGGCGACTTCGCATCGCTGTTGAACTGGTTCTCGGCGGTGGCGAGCGCTTCCTGCGCGACGTGGAGGTCGGCGGGCACGTACTTCGCCGCGGGACCTTGCTGCGCTTTCGCGTACGCGTCGCGCGCGTCGACGAGCTCTTGCGGTGGGACTTCGGCGCCACACGCGACGATCAGCGCGAGGGCTGCAATGATGAGCGTCTTCATGGCGGTTATTCCTTGCCCTTGAGGGATTCGTCGGCCTCGCGCGCCTTGGAGGCGTCGGACGTCGCGGCGGCCTGACGCGCGAGCGCGAGCGCGAGCTCCGCGTCGGCTTCCGAGCGCTCGAGCAGCTTCGCGGCGCGGTGATTGTCGCCGCTCGCGATCGCGTTCTTGGCTTGCTCGCGTTGCTCTTGCGCGAGCTTCACGTGCAGCGCAGCTTCCGGGACACTGTTCGCGCCCGCTTCTTGGGCGCCGCGGATCGCGCCTTCATCCGACGACAGCCGCGCTTCAGGTTTCGGCACGCCGCCGCACCCGACGACGAACGCGAGCGCGGCGAAAGGCCAGAGCTTGGTCTTCGACATGGCGCTGATGATTTCAAATTCCAGGCCGTCTCAGAGCGGCTCCGAGCAGTTTTCGACCAGGCGAGGCGACCTCATGTGTGACAGAACCGCACGGCTGGGGCACGTGCGCCATTATGGCGAACGTGGGCGTGCGATCGCGAGCACGCCGATCGAGACGATCGCGGCGATCGAGCCGGCCCAGAACGTCGCCGCGTGGCCGACGCGATCCCACAACACGCCCGCCGCGACGCTGCTGATCAACGTCGCGCCGGCGAGGCACGCGTAGTAGATGCCGAGCGCGCGGCCGCGATGCGCACGCGGCGCGTGATCCGCGATCAACGCTTTGCCGACGCCGTCGGTGAGCGCGATGTAGAGCCCGTAGACGGCGAACGTCGGCCACACGCGCACCGGCGTGACGATGGCGAAGCCCGCATACGCGACGGCGTAGATCGCCCAGCCGATCGTCACGAGCGTCCACCGGCCGATGCGATCGCTGAGCACGCCCGCCGGATACGACGCGAGCGCGTAGACCAC
>DASXEF010000594.1:0-4503 GCA_036490255.1 Kofleriaceae bacterium | reverse complement strand
CTGGTCTACGGCGCGCACGCGAAGAACCCGAACTTTCTCACCGAAGACGCCGAGCTGCGCGGCCACAAAGATTCGCGCTTCGTCAACGACAAGGTCCGCGCCGAGCGCCAGGTCCACCGCTTCGCGAAAGAGCATCCGAGCACGCAGGTCTGCGTGCTGCGGTTCGCGCCGATCTTGGGGCCGACGATCTCGAACATGTACACGCGGTTCTTCTCGCGGATGGTCGCGCCCGTGATGATGGGTCACGATCCGCTGATGCAGTTCGTCCACGAACAAGACGCGGCGTGGGCGCTGCAGCGCGCCGTCGAGAGCGACGCGACCGGCCCGTTCAACATCGTCGGCAAGGGCGTGCTGCCCTACACGACGGTGCTCGCGCTGCTCGGCCGCGTGCCGGTGCCGATGCCGCAGATCGTCGCACGCCAGCTCACGAAAGTGCTGTGGGCGACGCAGCTCGTCGGCTCGCCGCCGTCGTTCTTGGATTTCCTGCTGTATCTCTGTGTCGCCGACGGTAGCCGCGCGCGCGCCCAGCTCGGGTTCTCGCCGCGGTTGTCGATCAAGCGCACGATCTTGGACTTCTTGGGCGTCGCGCCCGAGGACGGCGCGACCGATGTCGCGAGGGCGACCGTATGACCGACGACGACGATCCGGTGATCGGCGACGGCGAAGAAGATTGGTTCGGCGACGCCGATCCGCGCGTCCCCGATGCGAGCCCGTGGCCCGACGGTGCGCGCGATCTCGGTTTTCTCGGCGACTACGACACGCCGGCGATTCCGGAAGTCGGCAACGGCAGCTACGTGCCGAGCGAGCTGACGCCGGCCAAGCACGAAGCCGAGCTACGCGAGCTCGAGCGCCGGCTCGAGCAACAACGCACACCGGCGTTCCCGATCGATCTGCGCAAGCGTTTGCCGCTCGAGGGCGTGTGGCGGCGCTGGCGCGCGCTCGCGATGTGGGGTCGCAGCGACGTCGTCGACGATTTCGGCCGCGATCCGCGCGCGACCGCGCGGTGGGAGTGGCTGTTCGAGTTCTTGTACGCGCGCTGGTTCCGCGTGCAAGCGACCGGGCTCGAGCACGTGCCCGCGCACGGCCGTGCACTGCTCGTCGCGAACCACGCCGGCACGCTGCCGTACGACAGCGCGATGGTGATGCACGCCGTGCGTCGCGATCATCCGGCGCGCCGCGACGTGCGCCCGCTCGTCGAAGACACGGTGTTTCACCTGCCGTGGCTCGGCCCGATCATGAATCGCATTGGCGGCGTGCGCGCCGATCCGGCAAACGCCGAGCGCTTGCTCGAGCACGACGAGCTCGTCGCGGTGTTCCCCGAAGGCGAAAAGGGGATGGGCAAGCTGTGGAAAGATCGCTACCAGCTGCAGCGGTTCGGGCGCGGCGGTTTCGTCAAGCTCGCGCTGCGCACGCACGCGCCGATCATTCCAGTCGCCGTCGTCGGCGCGGAAGAAGCCGCGCCGATGCTCGGCAAGGTGACGTGGTTCGCGAAGAACATCGGCATCCCGTGGATTCCGGTCACGCCGACGTTTCCGTGGCTCGGCCCCGCCGGCCTGTTGCCGCTGCCGAGCAAGTGGTTCGTGCAGTTCGGCGCACCGATCGAGCTTTCGGATCTGGGGCCGGGTGCCGCGGACGATCGGTTGCTCGTCAATCGGCTCGCCGACCAGATCCGCACTCAGATCCAAACGATGATCGATGGCCTGCTCGGCCAGCGTCGCTCGCCCGTGCTGTCAGCGTTCCTGGGTTAGGGAAGGATCGGTTGTCAGCACGCGTAGCCGCTGCGCGGTTGAACGCGAAGATCGCCGTGTTAACGTCAGCGTCGATGCGCGAGCAGTACGACTCCGAGCTCGAGCGATTGCTCGATCAAGCTCGCGAGCTGCTCGGCGGCGCGGACGACGGCCTGCTCGCCGACGCGAACACGACCGTCAATCAAGCGCTCCAGCTCGACCCGCAATCGATCGACGCGTGGCTGCTCAAGTGCCAGGTCGCATCGGCGGCCGGCGACGATCTCGCGGCACTCGCGGCGGTCGAGATGGCGCTCCGGCGCGCGCCTCACCGCGCCGAAGGCCTGTACTGGCGCGGCGCGATCCTGGGCGATCTCGGTCGCCATCGCGAGGCGCTTCGTTCGATCGAAGCCGCGCTGCGCGTGCTCGCCGACGCCGACAGCTGGCTGCTCGAGGATCTGATGTACGAGAAAGTCGCCGTGCTCGACGCGCTCGGCCTGCACGATGCCGCGGTCGAGACCTGCGCGGCCGCGCTCGAGCGCTGCCCGGGCTCGCCGCTGCTGCGGGCGGCGTTCGATACCGCCGAACGCGCGCGCGTCCGCGGCGGGCTCCGCGTGCTACGCGGCGGCGCCGGCTAGCTGGAACAAGCGCAGTCGGTTGCGACTTGATATGCTTGGATGGTGCATCGCGCCCGCGTCGCGCTCGTGACGACCATCGGTGTCGCCGCGTTGTGTTACGCGTTCGCAGTTGCCGATGAAGCGCAGCAGCCGCTCGTCACGCCGCCGCCGCCGATCGATGCGCCACCGACGCCGAGTCCCGTGCAAGCCGCGGTCGCCGCCGCGCGCCACGTGCGCATCGACGGTCCGCACGGCGCGATCCACGTGTGGATCCCGCCCGGATTTCACAGCGACGTCGGTGCGACGATCGTCTACTTGCACGGCTACTACGACGACGCCGACTCGTCGTACATCGGCCATCGCCTCCCCGAGCAGTTCGCGATGAGCGCGCTCGATGCGATGTTCATCGTCGCCGAGACGCCGGTCGCGCAGAAGACGCCGATCAACTATCCATCGCTCGGCGAGTTGCTCCAGCTCGTCGAGGAGAAGACCGGCACGCCGCGCGGCATGGCGTACACCGCCGTCGTCGGCCATAGCGGCGCGTTTCGCACGATCGACGCGTGGCTCGACGAGCCGCTCGTCGACGAGCTCGTGATGATCGACTCGATGTACGGCAACGAAGAGCAGATCGAAGCGTGGATGCGCGCGTCGCCGCGGCACAAGCTCGTCACCGTCGGCGAGGACACGCTGATCTACAACGAGAACCTGCTACGCGTGTTGCCCGACACGCTCGTGCTCGATCGCGTTCCCACGTCGTACGAGACGTGGCCCGCCGAGGCGCGAACCGCGCGCTCCGTTTACGTGCGCGCGCAGTTCATGCACATGCCGCTCGTCACCGACGGCATCGTGCTGCCCGGCTTGTTGCGGCTGCTGCCGGTTCCGCTGCTCGCCGACGAGCCGTGGACGACCCCACTCGGGGACGTAGTCCATTAGCGCAACTTCGATGGCGTAACCTGCCGTGATTATTCGGTGCGCGAGGGACGGACTAAAGCGAAGCCGTCCCACCGTCGCAAATCGAGATCGCACAAAAACGCTCGCTTTAGTCCGTCCCTCGCACACTGAAGCATTCCGAGCACTTCCACGCGCTAAGTTGCGTTAGTGGACTACGTCCCCAGGATTGGGCTGGTGCTGGCGCTCGCGGCTGCCTGGTGGACGGCACCGCGAGTCCGGCACCGCGTGGTTCGCGCCGCGACCTACGACGACGCGACGCCGAGCAGCACGCCGGTGCCGCTTCGCGCCGGCGGCTCGGGCGCCGGTCTGGCACCGACCGATCGCGTGCGCGTCGTCCTCGTCGATGGGCTGGCCGCCGCGAACACGCGCGATCTGCCGGCCTGGCGCGCGGTCTGCGATCGCGGGCTCACGCTCGACGTCGATGTCGGGTTCCCGACGGTGTCGTTGCCGGTCGAGGTCGCGCTGTGGACCGGCCTGACGCAGCAACAGACGGGCATCGTGATGCGCAGCGATCATCCGCTCGTGCCGCCGCTCGCCCACGGCATCCCGCGCGACGTCGCAGGCAGCCGCGCGATCGCCGAGGATCACGGCTGGATCGTCCGCTCGCTCGGCTTCGCCGATGTCAGGCCACCCGCCGACGCGACGGATCCGGCCAAAGATGCCGAGCCGGCCGCGTGGCACGCGGTGTGGCTCTCGCGCGCGCTCGACGCGGTGACGAGCGACGCACGGCTCGCGTTCGTGCACGTGTTGCGCGTCGATACGATGGGCCATCGCGTCGGCCGCGCATCGCCGGCGTACGCGGCGACCGCCGGTGAAGCCGACGCGATCGTCGACACGCTCGTCGCCGCCGCGCCGGATGCGCGCTGGTTCTTGCTATCGGATCACGGCCATCTCGACGATGGCGGCCACGGCGGCGAAGAGCGCGAGCTGCGCCGCGTGCAAGCGTGCATCGCCGGTCCCGGCGTCACGCGCGGCAGCGGCGGCCCGATCCACATCGTCGACATCGCGCGTGCGCTCGCCGATTCGCTCGGCGTCACGCTCGATCGACGCGCGCTCGGCCGGCCCCTCGCGGCCGCACTCGCCGCGCCGCTCGACGGCGATCAAGCGGTGCCCGCGGTGCCGCTGCGCACCGGCGCGATCGCGATCTTCCTCGTCGTCATCGGCGCCGCCGCGTCGTATGCGGCCGCGCGCCGGCACTGGTGGCTGTGGCC
>DASXEF010000582.1:0-7206 GCA_036490255.1 Kofleriaceae bacterium | reverse complement strand
TATGCGTATGTACGTACGTCCGCACGTGTATGTACGTACGTCCGCACGTGTATGTACGTACGTCCGCATGCGTATGTACGTACGTCCGCATGCGTATGTACGTACGTCCGCGTCGGTGACGCCGCTCGACGAACCGCTACCAAATGCGCGCGTCGCCGTCCTAGTAGCTGACGTCGCCGACGAAGATCGTGCCGCGGCTCGCACCGGAGCCGCTGACGAACTGCACGGTCTGCTGCTCGTGCGCCTGCAGGTGCAGCAGCGTGAACGGCCGCGTCAGCGGCGTGCGATCGCTCGCGTGAAACGACGCGATGACCTCGATCTCGCCGCGCTTGTCGGAGTCGTTGTGCAACACGCCCTGCACGACGAGCTTGCCGTTGTCTTCGATCTCGCGGATCTGATCGACGTGAGCCGGCGGCGGATACGTCGGGATCGTCGCGGTACGAACGACGATGTGAGCAGCGCGCGCGTCGGGCCGCGGCGTCTGCCCGGCGTCGACGAGCGCGAACGTGCGCATCTCGCCCGCCGGCACGTACAGCGATTGTGGTTTGAGCTCGCCGATCATCGCACCATGGTCGTCGGTGAGCTGGCCGCCGAGCGACACGACGGCGCCTTCGTTCGCGGTGTTCTCCGCATCGACGAGCACGAAGCTCGCGCGCTGTGCGAACTGGCCCTCGCCGACCGTATCGGTGCGTAGCTTCGCGTCGGGCGTGACGACGATCTTGTCGAGATCGAGTTTGCGCACGGCCGTGTCCTCGCACGCGACCATCGCGAGCAGAACGAGCACGATTCGCACGAGCGAAGTGTAGCTTACGCGGCGCGGCGCGGGCCGGTCGTGTACAGCGCGAGCAGCTCGCGAACCTTGGGCGACAGCTCGAGCTCGGTCGTGTTGAACTTCGCGAGCGCACCGGCGAGCGTCGAGACGCGCTCTTCATCGGTCGCGCGCTTGTCGACGATCACGCGCCACGTCATGCCTTCGGCGCTCTTGACCTTGCACAGGCCGCCGCGCATGGCACCGCCAGCCACGGCGGTCTGCAACGGCTCGTACGTGACCTTGATCTCGAGCTGGGCCGCCGCGGCCTCGAGGAGCTCGAGCATGACTGCTGGCTTCATTACCGGACTCACACTATCAGTCCGGATCACGAGCGCAACCTTTCTGTCCGCCAACCGGACGTCAGGAGATCTCGCGTCGTTCTCGTCGTGCAACCGATCGAAATCGATCGGCTTTCGTCAACTCCTACACGACCGGGATCGTCACCTTGAACGAAGCGCCGCCGAGGTCGGAGCGCTCCACCGAGATCTGTCCGCGATGCTGATCGACGATGTTGCGCACGATCGGCAGACCGAGCCCGGTGCCCTTGCCGTCTGGCTTGGTCGTGAAGAACGGCTCGAAGATCTTTTCGCGGTCGTCGTCGCGGATGCCGGGACCGGAATCCGCGACCTCGAGCACGACCGACGACGGCGCCACCGCCTGCGCGCGCACGGCGACCTTGCCGCCGGTCTCCGCGCTCGACTGACACGCGTGCGTCGCGTTCGTGATCAGGTTGATCAGCACCTGCTCGAGCTGACCGCCGACGGCTTGGATCACCGGCAGCTCGGGCTCGATCTCGATCGCGAGCTCGATGCCGCCGCGCTCGATCAAGTGCTCGCAGATCGACACGCTCGAGCGCACGACGGCTGCGAGATCGACCGGGCCGAGATCTTTGCCGCTCGGTCGCGCGTACTGCACGAGGTCGCGCGAGAACCGTAAGATTCGCTGAGCGCTCGCGCCGATGCGACGCAGCTTTTCGAGATCGGCCGCTTCGGCGTTCTGCGCCTCGAGCTTGCGCACCAAGTATTCGGCGTAGACGGTGATCGACGTCAGCGGGTTGTTGAGCTCGTGAACCACGCCTGCCGCGAGCTCGCCGAGCGTCGCGAGCCGCTCGGCGCGCACGACCTGTTGCTGCAGCAGATCGATCTTCGACTGATCCTGGCCGATCGCGACGACGGCTTCGATCGGGCCGCCCGAGCGGCCGACCGGCGCGATCGACCACACGCTGCGCACGGCACCCTTGCGGGTCGGCAGCATGACCGTGACCGCCGCGTGATGCTGGCCGGCGAGCGCCGCGGCGAACGCGGTCGTCAGCTGCTGGCGCTGATCGGTCGAGATGAAGTCGCGGATGTCGCGGCCGATCAGCTCGTTGCGCGCCATCCCGGTGAGCTCGAGCAACGCGCGGTTGCACACGGTGATCCGCCACGCGCGATCGATGCCCAAGATCAGCGCGTTCGCAGAATCGAGCAGGCGCGCCTGATAGTCGCGCAAGCCGATCGCGTCCTCTTGCAAGTGGATCGCGCGCAGCGTGATCGCGAGCGCGTTCGCGATGGCGAGCACGGCGGGCTCGTCGCAGGCGCGCGCGTCTTCGCTTGGCGGATAGCCGACGTCGATCACGCCGTAGAGCTCGCCGCCGGCGGCGAGCGGCAACGCGAACCCGGTCGCGACGCCGGTGAACGGCGAATCCCAGCGATCGCTCGTGCGCAACCGCGCACTCGCAGCGACCGCGCCTTTGAGCCGCGCACCTTCGATCCGCGCTTGCGCGAGCGTGACGCCTTCCGTCGTGACGTTGTCGCGCAGCGCGCCGCCGCGGACGTACGCGCGCACGAGCTCGCGGCCGCGCAGATCGCAGGCGCGCACCGCGAGCGCACGGCCCGGCAACAAGCGCGCGAGCACCTCGAGCACGCGCTCGACGACCCCGCGCTCGCTCGCGGCGAGCGGCAGCTCCGCGCCGAGCTCGCGCTGCGCGGCCAGCTGCGCGGCTTCCGACGGTGGGACCAGCGTCATGGCTTGTCTCCGGGCGTGCGCGCCGCGAGATCGAGCAGATCGCCCTGCGACGGCACGTCGAGATTCGAGGTGCGCGACGAGAACGTCGGGCCTTCGTCGTTCGCCACCGCGACCACGCCGAACTCGCCCGTCGCATTGTCGTCGATGGTCGTCTCCGGTGCACCGTCGCGCTCCAGCGGCTCCATCTCGCCGGTCGATTTTTCGAGGTCGACGATCTTCGCCGAGCCGACGTACTCGGTCGTCTCGTACTTCGTGATGCGGCCGATGCGCTTGACGATGCCGGCCATACGCTCGGCCTCCGACATGATCACGCCGACCGCGCGCAGGTGTGGCGCCGCCGGCTCGCTCTGGCGCTGGATCAGCTGCGCGTAGCCGATGATCGACGTCAGCGGCTGATTGAGCTCGTGCGCCGCGGCGCCTGCGAGCTCGGCGACGACCGCTTGCTTCTCGGTGATCTGCAGCTTCTGCTGCGCGTCGAGCAGGCGTTGCTCCATGCGAATGCGCTCGCGCAAGTCGGTCAAGATACCGACGGTCGCGACCTCGCGTTCGCCTTCGTAGACGATCGATGCGGTCATGCTCACCGGCACGACCTCGCCCGACGAGATCCGGACTTCGCGGCGCGTTTGCTCGAGCCGGCCGACGCCGCCGTACGAGGTCGACCGCAACATCCGCATGATCTGACGCGCGCCGTCGATGTCGTAGAGGTCCCAGACCGGCTTCTTGCCGATCACGTCGCGGGCGCGATAGCCGAACAACCGCTCGGCGCCTTGATTGAACAACATGATGCGACCCTGGAGGTCGGCAGCAATGATCGCGTCGACCGTCGAATCGATCAAGCGTTCCAGGAACTCTGTCGTCGATCTTAGCTCGTGCTCGAGCGCGCGCTCGGCGGTGACGTCGCGAAACGCCAGGATCACGGCTCCGGAGCCGGCGAGCACCGTCGAGGTCGACGCCGAGACCCACACCGGCGAGCCCGAGGTCGTCGAAAGCTCGAGATCGAACGCATCGGTATTGACACCGGCGAGCACCCGCGCGATCGCGTCGCGGATCAGATCGCGCTGCGGCTCGGGCACGAGATCGACGAGCTCGCTGCCGAGCAGGCCGTCGCGCGCGAAGCCGGTGATGCGCTCGGCCGCGTGGTTGACGAACAAGATCCGGCCGGCATCGTCGAGCACGACCACGCCATCGGCGCCGGCCTCGAAGTGCTCCTTGAGCGAATCGATGCCGCGCAGCCGGCGCTCGACCTCGTAGCGCGCGCGCGAAATCTTGTGCGTCTGATCGCGCAAGCTCTCGAGCACGGCGCCGTGGCGCAGGTGCGCGGCGGTGACGCTCGCGATCAACGTGCCGAGCGTCGCGTCGCGAATCACGCCGCGCGCCTTGCGGCGCAGCAACATCGCGCCGAGCGAGCGATTGCGCCAGCGCACGGGAAACACGGCGACGCCGACGATGTCGCGCGCGCCGAGCACGTCGGCGATCGGCTGCGTGATCGGGTGGCGCGCGACGTCTTCGATCAGCAGCGGCTGGCCGGTCTGCATCGCGTGCACGAGCTCGGGATATTCGGCGATCGCGAGCGTGAATCGCTGCAGCGGATCGGCATCGCTCGCGGCGATCACGAACGCGTGGTCGGAACCCTCGAGGTACGCGATCAACGACGCGCGATCGAAGCCGAGCGCGGCGCACGTGATGTGGAGCACCGCGGTGAGCGCCTCGGCATCATCGCCGTCTTGCGCGAGCACCTCGTTGATCTGGTTGAGCACGTCGCCGGCGTCGCGCCGCGTGCTGCGCAGCAACGTCCGGCAGCGCGCGACGAGCGCCGCCGGCATGATCGGCAACCGCATGATGTCGTCGGCGCCTGCCGCGAGCGCCGACGCAGCCGCGTTCGGCGGCATGATCGGCACGACGGCCAAGATCGCGTGCTCGGCGAGCGCGGGCTTGCTGCGCGCTTCGGCGACGAGCTCGACGATCGCATCGCCGACGACGATCAGCAGCGACGGTACGCCGTCGGCGAGCGAGAGTTTCTCGGAGGCGCGCGCGGCCACGCCGGCGGCGCGTAGCGGCGACAGCACGGCATCGCGCTCGGCGTCGGTGCCGCCGACGATCGCGATCGCGGTGTGCGGGACGGCGTCCACTTAGCGCTAGCTTACCCGCGTGCCGCGTAGGCTGCGAGCGCTGCCGCGTAGACCGCCTTCACGGGCGCGCCTGCCACGCGCGCGGCGGCTGCGCAGGCTTCGTACTCGGGCGCCGCGTTGACGACGAGATCGCCGTCGACCGCGAGCTTGATCGCGATCGGCCCGAACGGCGTGGCGACCTCGATCGTCTTGCGCGCGAGCACCGTGCGCTCGCGCTGCGACATGCGCACGCCGATCGTCGTGGTCTCCCGCAAGATCGCGGCGACGACCGCTGCCTTGGTCGCCGGCTCGGCGAGCGCGGACAGCACGAGCGCGGGCCGGCCCTTCTTCATCGTCACCGGCGTCCACCACGCATCGAGCGCGCCGGCCGCGAGGATCGCCTCGGCCGCCGCCGCGCACAGCTCGCCGCTCATGTCGTCGATGTTCGCGGTGATTTCCCAGACGATCGACGCGGCGGCGACCGCCGGCTCGATCACGGTCACGCGCACGACGTTCGGCCGATCGGCGAGATCCATGTCGCCGGCGCCGTAGCCGATCGCGAGCGCGCGGCCGCTCGGCGCGGGCGTCCAGCTCGTCACGCTCGCGGCGAGAATCGCGGCACCCGTCGGCGTGCACAGCTCGCGCGCCACGCCGCCATCGGCGGTGATGCCACCGGCCTCGCGCAACACTTCGAGCGCCGCCGGCGCCGGCACCGGCAAGATCCCGTGAGCGCTGCGCACGAAGCCGTGGCCCATCGCGACGCTCGCGCACGTCATCGACGCGGGCGCGAGCTGATCCAACGCCGCGGCCGTGCCGACCACGTCGACGATCGAATCGATCGCGCCGACCTCGTGAAACTCGACGCGCTCGACGGTGGTGCCGTGCAGCTTCGCCTCGGCGCGTGCGAGCCGATCGAAGATCTCGAGCGCGCGAGCTTTGGTGCCGTCGGTGAGCGCCGCGTTGACGATCGACTCGCGGATCTTGCCGTAGTGATGGTGACCGTGGCCGGGCGCCGTATCGACCTTGATGTCGACCGCGGCGATGCCGCCTTTGACGACGCGGTTGACCGCAAGCCGCGCGCGACCGACGCCGATCGCATCGAGCGCGTCGCCGATCGCGTCGACGCTCGCGCCGAGATGAACGAGCGCGCCGAGCATCATGTCGCCGGCACAGCCGCTCGCGCAATCGACGTGCAGATGCTTGCCTCTCATTTGATCAACCGCGCGATCTTCACCGCCGCGACGGCGGCGCCGACGCCGTTGTCGATGTTGACGACGGTGACGCCGGGCGCGCAGCCCGCGAGCAACGCGCCGAGCGCGACGAGCCCGTCGATCGACACGCCGTAGCCGACGCTCGTCGGCACCGCGATCAGCGGCCGATCGATCAACCCACCGAGCACGCTCGGCAGCGCGGCTTCCATGCCGGCGACCGCGATCACGACCTCGGCGGCGCGAATGTCGTCGATCCGCGCGAGCAAGCGGTGCAGCCCCGACACGCCGACGTCGGCGATGCGCGTGACCGGCGCGCCCAAGAACTCGGCGACGAGCGCGGCTTCTTCGGCGACCGGCAGATCGCTCGTGCCGGCGCAGACGACGCAGATCGGCGCGCACGCCGGCCGCGCGGGACGTTCGCCGAACGTGACGATGCGCGCGAGCTCGTGCACGGTGACGGCCGGGACGAGCTCGTGCACGCGAGCGGCTTTGTCGGCATCGACGCGCGTCGCGAGCGCCGCGCCGGATTTGCCCAGCTCGCGCATCGCCGCGGCGATCTGCTCGGCGGTCTTGCTCTGGCCGTAGACCAGCTCCGGTACGCCGGTGCGCAGCTCGCGCTGATGATCGATCACGATCGCGGTCGCCGCTTCGGCGAACGGCAGCGCGCCGATCTGCTTCGCGGCATCGGCCGGCGCGACGGTGCCGGAGCGCACGGCGTCGAGCAACGCGAGGAGCTGCGAACGATCCACGGCGTTGTCTACCCTACTTTCGGCGCCGCGTGATGCGCACCGACTCGATCGCGCGATCGGTCGACGCGACGATCTCGAGCTGGACCTGGCCGAGCGCGAGCATCTCGCCTTTGTTCGGGATGTGGCGCAGCCGCTCGATCAACAGGCCGGCGATGGTCTCGTAGCTGTCGCTCTCGGGCAGCTGCAGGCCAAGCTCGAGGTTGATCCGGCCGACCGCGGTGCGCGCCGGCACGATCCACACGCCCGGGCGCTCGGCTTTGATCGAGCTCGGCTCGCGATCGTGCTCGTCCTCGATGTCGCCGACGATGATCTCGAGCAAGTCC
>DASXEF010000562.1:0-3606 GCA_036490255.1 Kofleriaceae bacterium | reverse complement strand
ATGCCGCCGGCATTCGTCGAGTTCGCGATCAAGAAGGTCACCGGGTTCTATCCGTCGCGGCTCGCGCGGATCTTGCCCGATTCGGTGATGGCGCCGTTTGCCAAGCTCGTGCGCTGGGCGATCTCCGATCCGATCGTGCCGGCCGATTCGCCGCACGCGTACGAATATCTGATCGTCGCCAGAGCGGCGTGAACGTCGTGAGCGATTACTTCGCCAACCATCAGCGCGCGCGGCAATTCCCGTGGACGCTCTATCACGCGCCGCTCGAGCGCGACCTCGCGAAGTTTCTCGCGCACGTGCGCGGCAATCGCGTGCTCGTCGTCGGCTGCGGCTTGCTCCACGAGATCGACAACGCGCCGTCGACGATGCGCTTCACGGTCGCCGACATCGATGCGCGCGCCGTCGACGCCGTGCTCGAGCGTCGTGATCCGCGCATCGAAGCCGGCTTCGTCGTGCCGCCGGAAGCGCCGATCGAGCACGCGCAGCAGTTCGACGCGATCTACGCGAAAGAAGTCGTCGAGCACGTGCTCGCGTGGCCGGGCTGGCTCGCCGGATTGCGGCGCCTGCTCGCGCCGGGCGGCTCGCTGTGGCTGTCGACGCCGAACTACGGCGAGCCGTGGCTGCCCGCGATCGAGTCGACGGTGCTCGAGTTGGTCGCGCGCCGGAGCGGGTTCACGCGCCGTGACATTCACCCGACGCGGTTTTCGAAGCGCTCGCTCGCGCGCGGGCTCGACGCCGCGGGCTTTCACGACGTCCGGGTTCGCGTCACGCCGACGCGACTCGCGCTGACGGCATGGGCGAGTGCGTGATTCGCGTCCTGACGCCGGCCGACGAGCCACAGCTGCGCGCGTTCCTGATGCCGCGCGCGACGAGCTCGATGTTCATGCTGTCGAACTCGCGCGCGGCCGGGCTCGTCGACGAAGGCAAGCCGTATCAAGCGACGTACGCCGGCGCGTTCGAAGCGGGCGAGCTCGCCGGCGTCGCCGCGCATTGCTGGAACGGCATGGTGCTGGTGCAAGCGCCGCACGAGCTCGTGCGCGAGCTCGCGCGCTTCGCCGTCGCGCATAGTAATCGCGCGATCGCGGGGTTCTCCGGCGCCGCCGATCAGATCGCGATCGCACGCGGCGCGTTCGAGCTGCCGGTCGCCGTCGTCGACGAGGTCGAGTCGTTGTACGCGCTCGAGCTCGCCGAGCTGATGGTGCCCGCGTTCGGCGACGCGATCTGCCGGCGACCGATCGCCGCAGATCTGCCGATGCTCGCCGAGTGGCGGCGCGCGTATCACGTCGAGTCGCTCGGCGCGGTCGATTCCGCAGCGATCGCGGCGCAGGCGACGCGCGAGATCGATCAGCTGTTCGAATTGTCGCGGCTATGGGTGCTCGCGATCGGCGATGCCCTCGTCGCGATGACCGGGTTCAACGCGCAGATTCCCGACGTCGTGCAGGTCGGCGGTGTGTTCACGCCGCGCGAGCTGCGCGGTCGTGGCTACGCGCGCTGCGCCGTCGCCGGCTCGCTGCTCGATGTCCGCGGCGAGATTTCGCGCGCCATCTTGTTCACGCCGAACCCGTCGGCGGCACGCGCGTATCGAGCGATCGGCTTTCGCCCGATCGGCGACTACGCGATGGTGATGTTGTGATGACCGTGTTTCGCGAGCTCGAGCGCTTCTTACGCTGACGGCTGCATGTTGCGCTCTTGGTAGATGCGCATGATATCGGCCGCGGTCTCTTCGATCGCGCGGTTGGTCACGTCGATGACCGGCCAGTTCGCGTGCTTGCGGAAGATCTCGCGGCAGTACGCGATCTCGTTGTCGATGTGCGCGCGCTGGCCGTAGCTCGAGTCGTTCGGCATGCCCAAGTGCGAGAGGCGAGCTTGCCGGATTCGCATGAGCATGTCGGGCTGCACGATCAGGCCGAAGACTTTCTTGTCGTCGACGAGCGAGAGCTCCTCGGGCGGATCGACGCCGAGCACGAGCGGCACGTTCGCGACCTTGAGCCCGCGCTGCGCCAGATACGTCGACAGCGGCGTCTTCGACGTGCGCGAGATCCCGACGAGCACGAGATCGGCTTTCGGCAGGTTGCGCGGCTCGGCGCCGTCGTCGTTCTTGACCGCGAACTCGACGGCCTCGATGCGCCGGAAGTAGTCGTCGGTGATCATGTGGAGCAGACCGGGCACGCCCGCTGGAGGGGCACCCAAGTACAGCGCCAACTTCGAGATCAGCGCGCCCATCAGATCGACGTTCTCGATCGTGTACTTCTCGACGAGCCGCGCGACGATCTCGCGCTCCTCGGGATTGACGACCGTGAACACGACCAGCGCTTTGATCTCCGCGGCCTTCTCGAGGATCGATTCGAGCTCGCTCTCGAGCCGAACGCGCGAGAACATCCGGATCTGGACCTGCTCGCTGAACTGCAGCGTCGCCGCGCGAACCATGCGCTCGGCGGTCTCGCCGGTCGCATCGCTGATGATCATCACGGTCTTCATGACGAGCTGTCTATAACACGCGGGCACTCGGGATCCGGTGCGCTGGCGTCGCCGAGAACATGCGCGCTGACGACCTTGCAGCCGCCGCGACACAATGCGTGGTACTCGCACGACGCGCACGGCTGCTTCGCGTCGCGCCAGGTTCGAAACGCGCCGAACGCTCCGGGCTCCGTCCAGTAGCTCGCGAGCTCGGTGACGACCGGTCGCTTGCCGAGCGTTAGTAGCGGCGGTGGGCCCGCGAAGCTGCACGCCGTGATGCGACCGTCGGGCTTCGCGCCGATCAAGAAGTCGCCGCCGGTGCAGCCGTAGACACACAGCTCGGCGAGCAACGCGCGATCGGGCGCGTGATGGCTCAACATCGGCGTGTACGAGCAATCGACTTTGACGCGCACGCGGTGGCGCTTCGCAGCCGCCAAGATCGTCGGCAAGAACAGCCGGTGCTGCGCGTCGGTGCAGCGCAATTGCTCGTACGCGTGCGCGCCGCGGCCGCTCGGCTTGAACCGCAACAGCTCGACCTCGGAGAGCCGGCGTCGTTTCGCGTACGCGAAAATGCCGTCGAGCTCGCCGAAGTTGTGGCGCGTGACGACGACGTTGATGCCGACCTCGCGCTTGACCGCGCGCAACTTCGCGATCGCCGCATCGGCGCGCGCGAAGCCGTCGAAGCCGCGCACCGCCGCATACGTCGCGCCGAGCCCGTCGAGCGAGACGTTGATCTGACCGAATCGATCGGCGATCGCGACCAGCGCGTCGAGCCCTTCGAGGCCCGACGTCGTCAGGTTCGGCACGAGGCCCTTGTCGCGCGCATAGCTCGCGAGCTCGCCGAGCCACGGCAGCGTCGCGCTCTCGCCGCCGCCGAGCGCGAGGTGAAACACGCCGGCCGCCGCGAGCGAATCGACCGCGCGCTTCCAAGCGTCGAGTCCCCATTCGTTCGGCGCACCTTGCGGCGATGCACCGGTGTAGCAACCGACGCAGCCGGCACCGCAGCGATTCGTCAGCTGCAGATGTGCTTCGAGCGGCGCCGACAGCACGTGATCGCCGAGCTCGCTCTCGGGCGTTTGCCAGGCCGCCGGATCGCGTTCGACGCGTGCGACGCGCTTGGCCATCGCGCGATCGACGAATACCAGCGCG
>DASXEF010000540.1:0-2381 GCA_036490255.1 Kofleriaceae bacterium | reverse complement strand
CGCCGTTCAAGCTCGACGGTGCCGCACTCGTCGCGAGCGGCGAGCGCATCACGATCGAGAACGGCAAGATCGTCGGCGGCAACGCCAGCGCGAAAACGGTCGAGATCATGTGCGCGAACGACGACTCGACGAAGCGCACGGCCCTGCTCATCCTCGGCCTGATCTTGTCGGCTCAGGCGACCGCGACGCCGCCGGCGGCTACGGAGACGCCGGCCGCGACGACGCCGAGCCCCGCACCGAAGAAGTGACCCACGCGCGCACGCGCTCGTCGAGGACGGGCAGCGTGACCGCGCCGGCGCCGAGCACGACGCCGTGAAACTGTTTGAGGTCGAAGTCATCGCCGAGCGCGGCCTTCGCTTCGTCGCGTAACTTGAAGATCTCGAGCTGACCGACTTTGTACGCGAGCGCCTGACCGGGCCATCCGATGTAGCGGTCGACCTCGTTCGAGATGTTGATCTCGGTCAGCGCGGTGTGCTCGCGCATGAACTGTTCGGCGCGTGCGCGCGTCCAGCCCATCGCGTGAATGCCGGTATCGACGACAAGCCGGGACGCGCGCCACGCGTCGAAGCTGAGCTTGCCGAGCCGATCCAGGTCGCTCGAGTACAAGCCCATCTCGTCGGCGAGCCGCTCGGTGTAGAGCGCCCAACCTTCGACGAATGCGGTCGAGCCGTCGAGCTTGCGAAACGTCGGTAACGCGCCGAGCTCTTGTGCGAGCGCGATCTGGAGATGATGGCCCGGGATCGATTCGTGCCACGTCAGCGCTTCGAGCTCGAACCGCGCGCGCGTCTCGGGCTTGTAGGTGTTGACGAAGTATTCACCGGGCTTGCTGCCGTCGTAGTGCGGCTGCCGGTAGTACGCGACGGTCGAATACGGCGCTTCGTAGTCGGGCGTCTCGCGCAAGATGCAGTCGGTCTTCGGCAAGCTGCTCTGTGCAAAGAACCGCGGGATCGCCGCCTTCGCCGCACTCAACGCGCGTTGCGCGGCCGCCATGATCTCGTCGCCGGTCGAGAAGTACAGCGAGCGATCGGTGCGCAGCCGCGCGATCGTGTCGGTGAGGCTCGTCGTGCCGAGCACGCTGGCGCCGAGCGCGGCGAGCTCTTTGTCTGTGCGCGCGATCTCGCGTTCGCCGAGCGCGTGCAACTCGTCGGCGGTCATCGCCAAGCCGACGTGCACGAGGATCGACGCGCGATAGCACGCGTCGCCGTCGGGCAGTGCACCGACGCCTTCGTTGTCGACGCGCGCTTTCGGCAGCACGCGATCGCGCAGGAAGTCGCGGTAGCGCGTGACGGCCGGCACGAGCTGCGCGGTCACGACCTGGCGCAGCTCCGCGTTCAGGCGATCGCGCTCGCCTTCGGGCCACGTATCGCTCGGCCACGCCGGCTTCATCATCGACCACGCATCGAGCGGCTTTGCGAGCTCGGTATCCGCCTGCTCGATCGCGCGCCGCACTTTCTCGCGCGACGCGACGCGGTCGCTCGCGAGCCCTTCGCTCAAGTTCGCGATCGTGTCGTCGATCATGTTCGCGCCCTGCGCCAAGCGCGCGAGCAAATTCTTCGCGTCGCTCGGCGCGGTCACCGTGTGCGACTCGACGAGGTAGCTGAGCTGGCCCAGCGGGCTGCCGCTATCGTTCGCGACCGACCACTGCCAGAACTTGCACACGTCTTGGCCGCGATCGGCCTCGAGCCCGTCGCGCAGCAGGCGATAGGTCACGCGATCGGTCTCGCCGAGCGACGCCGGATCGATCTCGACGAGCCGATCGATCAGCGCGTCGCGATCGTCGCGCATGCGCTGCAACGACGCGGCGTCGACGGCGTAGAGCTTGTCGTCGTAGCGATGGTCGCCGAGCGTGGTCGCGTATGTCGGCGACCACCGCATCATGAATTCCCAGTGATCGGCGATCACGCCGCGTAGCGCGGGACCGGTGACGCCCGCGACGGCGTCGTTGGCAAGCGGCGAAGGTTGCGTTTTGGGCTGTATCGGCACGAGTCTCGTGGGCGTACCGCAGGTCGCGAGCGCAAGCAGCAACGCGGCGCGTGCGATTCGCATGCGGCGGTTGTATACGGGCTCTCGGTGCAAGTTCATTTGTTCGACGGCACGTACGAGCTGTTCCGCGCGTGGTTCGGTGCACCGCCTGCCGAGCACGACGGCCGCGAGGTCGGCGCGACGCGCGTGTTCTTGCGTTCACTCGCGCTGACGCTCAAGCGCAACAAGATCACGCACGCCGGCGTCGCGTTCGATCACGTGATCGAGTCGTTTCGCAACGATCTGTTTCCCGGCTACAAGACCGGCGAAGGCATCGACCCTCGCCTGTTCGCGCAGTTTCCGCTCGCGGAGCGTGCGGCCACGGCACTCGGCGTGATGGCGTGGCCGATGATCGAGTT
>DASXEF010000485.1:0-3565 GCA_036490255.1 Kofleriaceae bacterium | reverse complement strand
CGCGCGAATGCCGGCGCGTGCGAGCTTGTCGATCGTCTCGCGTGCGCCTTCGATCACGAAGTACGCGCCCATGCCGTGTGCGCCGACGTTCGCGAGCGCCTTCTCGATCGCGGCGCCGCCGGCCGCGACGTCGATCGATCGCGCGGCGCGCAGCTGATGATGCTGGCGCACGAGCGAGAGCTCGTCGCCGTCCCACGTCGAGACCAGCGTCAGCGGCGATGCGATGAACCAGCGCGCGTTCGTGTGCAAGTAACCGGTCTGCGCACCGCCCCACCACACGAGCACGTCGGGCTGAAGCCCCATCGCCTGCGACAGGAACGCGCCCTTGCCGGAGCGATACGTGTGCGTCGTGGTCTCGATCGCGATCAGCGGCAGATCGATCTCGGTTCGAAGCTTGCCGAGTGCGTCGACGAACTCCGGCGGCAGCACGAGGCCGGTGCGCTCTTGCACGAGCTCGTAGACGAAGCCGAGCGTGTTGTCTTTGTTCGCGGCAGCTTCGCGCAGCGCCGCGATCGTCGCGGCGGTGCCGGCGATCGCCGGATGCGGCACGCGCGGCCA
This sequence comes from Kofleriaceae bacterium, assembly GCA_036490255.1. Classification (GTDB taxonomy): domain Bacteria; phylum Myxococcota_A; class Polyangia; order Haliangiales; family Haliangiaceae; genus JABFXX01. The sequence continues at coordinate 3,007 of DASXEF010000485.1, read as the reverse complement.
CGCGAAGTGCGCGGGACCGCCGCGATGCACGTCCGGATCCGAGAGTGATCGCGCCGAGCCGGTCGTGTGGCCGTAGTAGCCGCCTTGCAACCCGATCGCGACGCTCGCTTGTTTGCGCGTGCAGCGGATCAAGCGCAACGCCTTGTCGAGCGACTCGTCGCGGCTCGACGTCAGGTACATGTGCGGCAGCTCGGGCACGAGCGCGCCGATCCACTCCATCGCGCGCACCATGCCGGGCGTCGCGTAGTTCATCAGCGTGAGCTTGTTGACCGCTGGGCCGTACAACAGGCCGTTGGCCTCGGCGGCGACGAGCGATGCCGGCGCGTCGGCGAACGGCTGGGTCAGGCCCATGGCCAGATCGATCACGCTCCGCATCGCATCCGGCGATGCCGCGCGCCCGGCGTTTGCCGGGCTTGCGAACGCCGGCGCTTCGTCGTGACGCGCGCGATTCGCGATCACCTCGTGCTTGACGACCGGATCGGGCTGCAGCGTGCCGAGCGGAATCCGGTAATAGATCGCCTGCCCTTCCGGATCTTCGTACTGGCCGGTCATCACCTGCACGACGTGCGCGCCGAACACGCGGTTCAAGTGCGTCATGTTCGCGGTGCGGCCGACGCGGTTACGGCCGGTGACGTAGCGATAGCGCGGGCCGCCGCTGGTCGCCTTGCGTGCCGCGGCGTCGCGCAGCTGCTGCTCCTTGAGCTTGCGGCCGATGCCGGCGCTCTGGAACCCGGTCGCGACGGTGATCGACACCGAGTACATCGTGTTGTGCTTGCCGAGCATCGGATCGTCGTCGCAGCCTTCGACGTCCTTGCTCTGCTCGAGCGGACCGCCGATCGCGAAGCCGACGAGCTGTTGCGCGCCCGACGGGCCCGGACCCTCGCAGATGATCAGCGAGCCGTCGGGATCCTCGATCGCGGCGCGGATCTCCGCCGGCGGCGTGCGCCGTGCGGGCTCGTAGACTTGATATTCGATGTCGAGGATCGCGGGCAAAAACTCCATCGCCTCGCGATGCGGGACCTGGCGATAGCGCAGCTCGGGCACCGGCTTGAGCACCGGCGGCGTCACGAGCTGGTCTTCCCACGCCGGCGGCTTCGCACCGTCGTGCGCGTCGAGCCACGACAGCGACTTGCGGATCGTCTCGAACAGCAGATCGATCTCGCGCGCGTGGAACGAATCGCTGAGGCGATAGCGCGCGGTCTTCGTGCCGGCCGCGAACACGATCGCGCCGCGCCAGAACCGCTGCGCGAGAAATGCGTCGAGCAACGCCGGCGTCGGCAGCTCGAACGCGAACGCGTAGCCGGTCGCGCGCGGATTCGCGACGAGATGCGGATACGACTTCGCGATCTGATGCAGCCGCGGCAGTACGAGCTTCTCGAGCCGCTCGGCGTTGTGCGCGGTCGAGACCATGTCGGCGTGCACGCGGCCGCGCACGAGCGAGGCTTCGTGCGCGCTCGCCGGCTCGGGATCCGCGAATCGCGACATCACCACGCCGACCTGCGCGCGCTTCGCGAACGTCACGGCATCGGGATAATCCTGCTGGCCACGCGCCGACAGCAGGCGGAACCTCGAGTGCCACGCGAACGGTCCGCCCAGGCCGAAGCCGACCTGAACCTCGTCGAAGATCAGGAACGTCTTGTGGAAGCGCGTCAGCAAACGCAGCGCGCGATAGAAGCGCTCGGTGGCGTAGCGATCGCCGCCTTCGCTCTGCATCGGCTCGATGATCGTCGCGAAGTACTCGCCCGTCTTGAGCGCGGTATCGACGGCCGCTAGCGACGCGACTTCCGCGGCGAGCAGCGCGTCGTTCTTCGAATCGCCGAAGCGCTCGAGGAGCTCTGCGATGTCGCCGGTCGTGGCGGCGGCGTAGTAGCCGCTCGGCGCGGCAGGCTCGCCGGCGTTCGGCGTGTTCCACAGCGGGAACGGCGCGAACGTCGCGTGATAGCCGGGCAGCTCGAACGGCGCGCGCTTGCTCGGCGAGTGCGTCGCGTGGACGGCGAGCAACGTGCGGCCGTGGAAGCTGCCGTCGAACGCGAGGATCTTCGTCGCCGCCGTGCGCTCGCAATTGATGCGGCACAGCGCGAGCGCCTTCTCGTTCGATTCGGCGCCGCTCGCGACGAACGTGACGTGCGGCAAGCCCGGCACGAGCTGGCGCAGCGTGTTCGCGTAGTCGGTCACGGCCCAGGTTTCGGCGACGGCCGTATCGCGGTTGGCGACGATCGTCGTCGCGAACTCGCCCTCGGTGTACGCGCGCACGACCGGATCCTCGGCGAAGCCGCCGACCACCGTCGCGGTCTGGCTCATGCCGTCGAGCACGGCGAGCGGATCGTCGTCGACCGACACCATCCACGGCCCCGCCGAGCGCAGGTGATCGAACACCGGCGGCTTCTTCTCTTTGGCGACGCGATCGCCGGCGTAGAGCCGCGCGAGCAACGCTTCGCTCGTCGGCAGCCGGCCGCCGGGCGGGCGATGGATCGCCATCGGCCGCGGGTTATCGACGAGCATCCGCGCCGCTTCGGCGGCTTCTTCGCTGACGTGCTGGCGCTCGAGCCGATCGAGATCGAACGCCGGCAGGTGCGACGCGATCATCGGGTTCGGCGTGATCGAGCCGAGCGGATGCTCGAGCACCGCGACCGGATAGACGACGTTGCGATGCGCCCACGCGCCCGCCGGCCGATAGTTGCCGCTCTTGCCAACGCCGCCGAACGGCAGCTTCGCGCTCGCCATGTTCGTCGAGCGGTTGCGGTTGAGCATGCCGCTCTTGATCCGCGACGCGAGCTTCTCGAAGCGCGTGTCGCTCGCGGTGAACACCGAATGCACGAAGCCATACGGGCTCTGCTCGAGCACGGCGGCGGCTTCGTCGTCGTTGTCGATCACCTCGACGCACAGATCCGGGCCGAAGATCTCGACGTCGGTGTAGCCGGCCACGTGATGCACGCCGTCGGGCAAGCGATGCAGCGACGCGCTGCGATAGCTGCCGCCCGGCAGCTTCGCGCCCGCGACGATGGCT
>DASXEF010000461.1:0-9535 GCA_036490255.1 Kofleriaceae bacterium | reverse complement strand
TGACGCTCGGCATCGAAGGCGACGACAGCGCGACCGTGTTCACGTTGGACGGCACGAGCGGTGACGCGACCCTCGATACCGATGGGCTGGGCTCGGGCGATTGGGCCTACGTCGACGAGAACCAAGTCGGGCTCGATCACGCGAACACGTTGTGCACCGATCTGACCTCTCGCGCGTGGTGGACGGCGTCGTGAGGGCGCTCTTGTTGTTGGCGATTGCCGCGTGCGGCACCGAGCAAGCCACGTCGCCTTACCCAGATGTCTCGACGCTCTCGACCGATACCTACTTCACATTCACCGACGGCACGGCGCCGTGCGACGAGCCGGTGATCGACGCGTGCATCTACGAGCTTGGCTTTTGCGCCGACGGCACGTACGCGTACAAGCTCGCCGACGTGATCACGGATGGTACGTACAACTTCGACGAGATGATCCTGCTCGACTCGAGCTCGGGCTTTCAGTTCGATCTGCCGAGTGACTACTCGGACGACGCGAGCGGCAACGTGATCGGGCCGTGGAACATCACGAGCCTCGAGAACGATCCGGATGTGGCGTGCCTATGACGGACCTGCGCGTCGCGGTCCTCGTCGCGCTCGCCGCATGCGGCGTGCAGCAGTCATCGCCACCGGCCGACGACGATTCGCTAGTACCGCTTTCCGTCGACACGTACTTCATCCTCTCGACGCCGGACTGCGATGCGCCCAGCCCGGAAGACTGCGTGATGGAGCTCGGGTTCTGCACCGACGGCAGCTACGCCCGCAAGCACGGCGAAGCGATCATGACCAGTAGTTACGGCGTGGACGACCAGTCGATCGCGGTCGACACGAGTGCGGCATTTCAGTTCGACTTCCAGGACGACCGCTCGGACGACGCAAACGGCAACATGCTCGGGCCGTGGAACCCCACGACCGTCGATACGGACGCGGACGTGCGCTGCCACCGGTGATAGATTGCGCGCATGGTGCAAGCTGCGGCGACGACTCGCGCCGACTACTTTCGCGGCGACGACGAGACCAAGGCGCGCGGGCTGTATCAGCTGCTCGGCGAAGATGGCTCGCCGGTCGACGAGCTCGCGCTGACCGGCTTCGATCGCGCACTCGCGCGCCGGCTCTACGAAGGCATGCTGCGCATCCGTGTCACCGATGCGCGCATGATGGCGTTGCAGCGCCAGGGCCGCATCGGCTTCTACGGCGAAGCGATGGGTCAAGAAGCGGCCGTCGTCGGCTCGGCGGCGGCGACCGAGCCCGACGATTGGATCGTGCCCGCGCTGCGCGAGGCCGGCGTCGGCTTGTTCCGCGGCATGACGCTCGACAGCTACATCGGTCAGATCTTCGGCAACGCGATCGATCCGACGAAGGGTCGCCAGATGCCGTGTCATCCGTGCGATCGCGAGCATCACTACGTCGTGATGAGCTCGTGCGTGTCGACGCAGATCCCGCACGCGGTCGGCATCGCGATGGCGATGAAGGCCAAGGGCGAGCACAACGTCTGCTTCGGCTACATGGGCGACGGCGGCACGAGCGAGGGTGATTTTCACGTCGCGATGAACTTCGCCGGCGTGACCAAGGCCCCCGTCGTGCTGATCTGTCAGAACAATCAGTGGGCGATCTCGACGCCGGGCGCGGCGCAGACCGCGAGCCGCACGATCGCGATGAAGGCGCTCGGCTACGGCGTCGAGCCGCTGCGCGCCGACGGCAACGACGTGTTCGCGGTCTACCAGACCATCAAGCATGCCGCCGACAAAGCGCGTCGCGGCGACGGCCCGACGTTCGTCGAGCTGCTGACGTATCGCGTGAGCGCGCACTCGAGCTCCGACGATCCGTCGCGCTATCGCGACGAAGCGGTGACCGACGTCTGGCGCAACCAGCGCGATCCGTTGCGCCGGATGGAAGCGTTTCTGTTGCGTCGCGGCTGGCTGACCGCGAACGAGCGCGACACGCTCGCCGCCGAGCTCGAGACGCAAGTGCGCGAGGCGATCGCGCGCGCCGAAGCCGCCGGGCCGCCGCCGATCGAATCGCTGGTCGACGACGTGTTCGAGCAGCCGACGTGGCTGTTGCAAGAGCAGATGGCCGATGTGCTCGCCGGTCCGCGCGTCAAACCGCCGCATCAGCACTGAGCTGCGACAGCGCAGCGCCTGCGACACCTCGGTCCGTCAGTACGAATCGCCGATCGTTCGCGCGAACCGCGCGTTCGGTCATCATGGCGCGCAACTTGTTATTCGCCGCAGTCCTCGCGGGCTGCATTCACGGGGCTCATCCCGACACCGTCAACGGCGCCGTGCTCGGCCGTGTCGTGATCTACCGCAACGGCGTCGCGTTCTACGAGCGCCACGCGATGACACAGAACGGCTCGCTCAGCATCCGCGTCCCGCGCGGTGCCGTCGACGACTTCTTGAAGTCGCTCACCGTGCTCGATCCGGTCACCCACAAGCCGCTGTCGATCTCGATCCCGCGCAAGGAAGAAGACGCGAGCGGCGGCAGCATGCTCACGCTCGATCTCGAAACCGCGACGCCGGGCAAGACCGACGTGCTGCTCACCTACGTCACGGAATCGCCGGCGTGGAAGCCGAGCTATCGCGCCGTCGTCGGCGACAACGGCAAGGTGATGCTCGAGAGCTGGGCGATCGTCGACAACGTGTCGAGCGAGGACTGGAAGAACGTGCTCGTCGGCGTCGGCGCGAGCTCGGCGATGTCGTTTCGCTACGACCTGTGGAGCGTGCGCCGCGTCGATCGCGATCTGTTGCAAGGCGACGACAAGTTCGCGGTCGCGCCGCCGCAAGGCGTGTCGCCGTACGAGGCCACCGGCGGCGATGATCTCGGCACGCTCGACTCGAGCGAGGTCGCAGCGTCGGGCGTCGCGGCCGCCGAGAACACGACCGGCACGGCGGCCGGCACCGGCGTCCGCGGCGTGCTGCGCGAGAAGCGGACGAACGAGCTGATGGTCGGCGCGACCGTCGTCGCGAACGGCCCCGCGATGCAGGGCGAGAAGGTCGCGATCACCGACGACAGCGGCACGTTCTCGATGCCGGATGTTCCGCCCGGCACGTACACGCTGACGATCTATTACAACGACTCGACGTATTCGCGCGGCAACGTCGTCGTGCAGGCGGGTCACAGCACGACCGAGAACATCGCATTCGACATCAAGTCGCAGGCGAAGGGCGAAGTGATCCAGATCCAGGCATCCGCGCCGATCATCGACCAAGGCTCGACGAAGACCGGCGTCACGATCAGCAGCGACTACACGCGCAACGTCGTGCAGGGCCGCACGTTCGGCGCCGCGATCGGCGCGGCGGCCGGCGCGCAAGCCGATGGTCTCGGCACGAGCTTCTCGGGCGCGTCGAGCTTCGAGAACACGTACACCTCCGGCGGCGACAGCGCGCCGAGCAACACGACGGCGCCGAAAGCCGACGACAAGATCAAGGCGATGGCGCAGAAGGTGGCGACGGCCAACAAAGACGTCGTGATCGAGGTCGCCGCCGGTGATACCGGTCGCGCCTCGACGGTGCGCGACAAGCTCGTCGACGCGGGTGTGCCTGCAAAGCGCATCCACGTCGTCGCGAAAGACGGCGTCAACGGCCTGCACGTGCTCGCGGTCGCGCCGGGGCAAGCACCGGCCGAAACGCCGTCGTCGCACCACGGCGCCGAATCCGACGAGCCCGTCGGCGAGACGCACTTCATCGCCGAGCGGCCGATGAACGTCAAAGCCGGGACGAGCGCGATGGTCGCGATGGTGCACGCCGAAACGCCCGGCGGTGTCGTCTATCTCTACGATCCGATCTCGGATCGCGGCGATACCAAGTTCGCGTTCAAAGCACTCGAGCTCGACAACCCGACCGGAGACACGCTCGAGCCGGGCCCGATGACGGTGTACGGCGAGGGCCGCTTCGTCGGCGAAGGACTCACCGAAGCGGTGCCGCCGCATGCCGCGGTCGTCGTGCCGTTCGCGTCGGATCATCAGATCGTCGTCACGCGCACCGGCTCCGAGGACGAGAAGATCTCGAAGCTCGAGACCGTGCAGCGCGGCGTGCTGACCGCCGAGGTCCAGCGCCATCGCGTCACGCACTTCGAGGTGACGAGCCGGTTGGATCAGCCGACCAAAGTCTTCTTGCGCCACAAGCTCGAGGACGGCTGGAAGCTCGAGGACGCACCGAAGAAGAAGCTCGAGGTCGGCAGCTCGAGCTTGTTCGAGGTCGACGTGCCCGCGAAAGGCTCGGTCGACGTCGCGATCTACGAGTCCTCGCCGATGGACCGCACGCTGCAGCTGTCGAGCGAAGGCGCGCTCGACATGATGCGGGTCTATCTCGACGAGCCCGACGCATCGCCGAAGCTCAAGGCGCAACTCAAGGATCTGCTCGCGACGCATCGCGCGGGCGCGGACCTCGCCGAGAAGATCGCGACGATGCGCGACCAGCTCGGCGAGTACAAGACGCGCAACGGCGAGCTCCACGCGCAGCTCGTCACGCTCAAGGCCGTGCACACCGCGAACGACTTGATGGGCGATCTGCGCCAGAAGATGGTCGAGACCTCGAACAAAGTGCAGAAGCTGACGATCGGCATCGTCGACGCGGAAGAGCAGCTCATGCTGGCGCGGCTCAAGTTCGCGAACCAGCTGTCGGACCTGCACCTCGAAGATCCGATCGCGACGGCGTCAAAACGCTAGCTGGACGCGCCCGGTGATGACGTCCTCGGTCGGCCGATCGCCGAGTGCCTTCGCGCCGTAGCGAAACCAGGTGTGGTCGTAGTTGACGAGAAATCGCAGCGACCGGTTGAGGTACCAATCTGCGCCGACGCTGCCGGACCACGCGCGACGGATCGACTTCGTCGGGTCGACGTCGCCCGCGGCGAGCGCGTCGTCGTCGACGAGCCGGATCTCGCCGACGCGCGCGACGACATCGATCGCACCGATCTGGCCGTGCTCCGGATCGAACGGATGCGCGGGCGTCACGCTGTTGTACGTCGCAGCGTCGCCGGTCAGCACGGCCTGGCCGATCACCTGCCACGCGTCGGCGGTGATCCGATCGTGCGTGCCGTTCAGCACGACGTGCTCGATCGAGCGCACGTACTCCGACAGCACGCCGAGCGGGCCCGCGTACCAGTAGCCCTGCGCGGTCGCGCGCGACGTGCGACCGTCGAGCACGACGGTGTCGGCGAGCGTGTCGGTGGCGCCGACCTTGTAGCTGAAGATCGTCTGCTGACCGGGCGACTTCCACGCCGGCGTGTCGGGTTGCGCGATCGACGCCTGCTTGTCGCCGAATGTCGCGGCACCGCCGACGCCGAGGTTCTGCAGCCACCACGCGCCGTGCGCGAACGGCCGCACGAAGATGCGCGCCGCGAGCTCCTTGTCGTCGGTCGCGTCACCGTCGCTGCTGCCGCCGTCGGCGACGCCGTCGAATACGCCGACTTGATATGCGAACAAGCCATCGGAAATCTCGCCGAACAGTTGGACGCCGAGATCGCGGTTCGGCACGAGGTTGTTCGGCAAGCCGCGTTGCGCGAACGTCGTCGCGTAGTCCTGCTGCAGGCGCTCGAGGCCGAACGGCACCTTGAGCTTGCCGACGCGGATCTTGAAGTAGTTGCTGTAGCGCACGTCGACGTACGCGTCTTGAACGACGACCTTGCCGCCCGCGAAGTCGGGCAGAAAACGAAAGTCGTAGTGCTCGAACAGCGTGCCGTGCAGGTCGAGGCGAATATCGTTGAACACGAACTGATCGGCCTCGGTGTTCGCGTTGTCGTTCGCGAAGAACCGACCATCGAACTGGGTGATCGTGCCGATGTACAGCTTCGAGCTGCCATCGGGCGCGATCAGCACGAAGCCGTCCTTGTACCCGGACGTGTACGACGGCGCGGCGACGCGATCTTCGCCCAGCTTCGCGGCATCGCTGCCGTCGCTGCCGTCGGCGAACGCGACGCGACTACTAATGACGAGGAGCAAGACGAGCCACTTCATGGACGCGAGCGCCCAGTGCAGCGCCCGGTCCAAGCTGCAAGTTCCTGATTAGACGTTCATCCGTTATCTTGGAAACCACGTCATTTCGTAGTAGCCTCCGAACCGTCGTGGCCGCCATGGAATCTCGTGACGACGAGCTCGTCGGAGCCGAAACCGGCTTGCGCGCCGTCGTCGATCAGATCGCGCAGGTCGCGCCGACCGATGTGCCCGTGCTGCTGCTCGGCGAGACCGGCTCCGGCAAAGACGTCGTCGCGCGCGCGATCCACGCGCGATCGTCTCGCGCGGCCGGGCCGATCTTGCGCGTCAACTGCGGCGCGATCGCACCCGGCCTCGTCGATTCCGAGCTGTTCGGCCACGAGCGCGGCAGCTTCACCGGCGCCGCACAACAACGCCGCGGTTGGTTCGAGCGGGCCGACGGCGGCACGCTGTTCCTCGACGAGATCGGCGAGCTGCCGCTCGCGGCGCAGGTGCGGCTGTTGCGCGTGCTGCAGGACGGCACGTTCGAACGTGTCGGCGGCAGCGAGCCGCTGCACGTCAGCGTGCGCGTGATCGCGGCGACGCATCGCGATCTCGCGGCGCTCGCGCGCGCCGGCGGATTTCGCGACGACCTCTACTATCGCATTCACGTGTTCGCGATCCGATTGCCGCCGCTGCGCGATCGCCGCGCCGACATTGCGGCGCTCGCGATGCATTTCGCCGCGCGATCGGGCGCGAGGCTCGGCACCGAGTTGGTCGTGACGCACGCCGACGCGTTGCTCTTGCAGAGCTACGACTGGCCCGGCAACGTGCGCGAGCTCGCCGCGGTGATCGAGCGTGCGGCGATCTTGGGCGGCGGGTTACGGCTCGATGTCGCGCGCGCGCTCGGGCTGACCGGATCGATCGCACCGGCGGCCGCACCCGACGTCTTCCCGACGCTCGACGATGCGATGCGCGATCACATCGAGCGCGCGCTCGTTCGCACGCGCGGCAAGATCGAAGGCGACGGCGGCGCCGCGCAGCTGCTCGGCATCCACGCGAACACGCTTCGTTCGCGCATGCACAAGCTCGGCGTGCAGTGGGAGCGGTTCCGTCGCGCCGTGGTATGAGACGGCCATGCCCGAGCAACGTTTCGACGCCGTCGTGATCGGAGCCGGCCCCGGTGGGTATCCCGCCGCGATCCGGCTCGGCCAGCTCAAGGTGAAGACCGCCATCATCGAGCGCGAGTACATCGGCGGCGTGTGCCTCAACGTCGGCTGCATCCCGTCGAAGTCGGTGATCCACGCCTCGAAGATGTTCGAGAAGATGGGCCACGCCGACGACATCGGGATCTCGATCGCGAGCAAGCCGACGCTCGACATGGCGAAGCTGCAGTCGTGGAAAGGCGGCGTCGTCAACAAGCTGACCAGCGGCGTGCGCACGTTGCTCAAGGCGAACCACGTCGAGATCTTCGACGGCGACGCGAAGCTCGAAAAGGCCGGCCCCGATGGCCATCGCATCACCGTCAAGGCGAAAGACGGCAGCTCGCAGACGATCATCGCGAAGAACGTCGTGCTCGCGACGGGATCGCGGCCGATGGAGATTCCCGGCTTCAAGATCGATCAGAAGCGCATCATCGACTCGACCGGCGCGCTCGCGCTCGACGCCGTGCCGAACCGCATGATCGTGATCGGCGGCGGCTACATCGGCCTCGAGCTCGGCATGGTCTACGCGAAGTTCGGCAGCAAGGTCACCGTCGTCGAGGCGCTGCCGCGCGTCCTCGCCGCGATGGACAAAGACTGCGTCGCCGTCGTCGAGCGCAAGCTCAAGAAGATGGGCGTCGAGGTGATGACCGAGACCAAGGCGAAGTCGTGGGAAGACAAAGGCGACCGCGCGGTGCTCACGGTGGAATTGAAAGACGGCAAGACGGCGCAGATCGACGCCGATAAGATCTTGCTGTCGATCGGCCGCCGCCCGAACAGCGAGAACCTCGGGCTCGATGTCGCCGGCGTCAACGTCGACAAGCGCGGCTTCGTCACCGCCGACGATCATCTGCGCACGAACGTCGCCGGCATCTACGCGCTCGGCGATCTGATCGGCGGCATGATGCTCGCGCACAAGGCGACGCACGAAGGCGAAGTCGTCGCCGAAGTGATCGCCGGCCACAAGGCGGCGATGGACGTGCGGACGATTCCCGCCGTCGTGTTCACCGATCCGGAAATCGCGTCGACCGGCATGACCGAGGACGAAGCCAAGGCGAAAGGTCACCCCGATCTCAAGGTCGGCAAGTTCCCGTTCGCCGCGCTCGGTCGCGCGCTGTCGGTCAACGATACCGAAGGATTCTGCAAGGTCATCGCCGACGCGAAGACCGGCGAGGTGCTCGGCATGCACATCGTCGCGAACGGCGCCGGCGATTTGATCAGCGAAGGCGCGCTCGCGATCGAGATGGGCGCGGTCGCCGACGATCTGCGGTTGACCATCCATCCGCACCCGACGCTGTCGGAAGCCGTGATGGAAGCCGCCGCCGCCGCGCTCGGCGAAGCCGTGCACATCGTCAATCGCTGAGCGTCGCGATGACAAAGACCTGCTTCGTCACCGGTGCCGCCGCAGGGATCGGCAAGGCGATCGCCGCGCGCTTCGCGAACGCCAGCTATCGCGTGGCGACCGCCGACATCAACGACGTCGGTGTGGATTACCAACTCGACGTCGCCGACGACGTCGCGGTCGCGCGCGTGATCGACGAGGTTGCCGACAAATTCGGCGGCATCGACGTCGTGATCAACAACGCCGGGATCGCCGATCCGGGCCGCAAATCGATCGACGAGCTCTCCGCCACCGAATGGCGGCGCGTGATCGACGTGAACCTCAGCGGCATGTTCTACGTCGCGAAGGCCGCGGCGCCGCACCTGCGCAAACGCAAGGGCTGCATCGTCAACATCACGTCGACCCGCGCGTTCATGTCGGAGCCGAACACGTTCGCGTACTCCGCGAGCAAAGGCGGCATCGTCGCGCTCACGCATTCGCTCGCGGTAAGCCTTGGCCCGGACGTGCGCGTCAACGCGATCGCGCCCGGCTGGATCGCGACCGGTGACTACGACCAGCTCCGCAAGCTCGATCACGACTTTCACCCGGTCGGCCGCGTCGGCAAGCCCGACGACATCGCCGCGCTCGCGCTGTTTCTCGCGTCGGACGACGCCGGCTTCATCACCGGCGACGTGATCACCAGCGACGGCGGCGTGACTCGAAAAATGATCTATCCCGAGTAAGCTGTACGCATGATCCCGTGGCGAGTCGTCGATCTGGGCACCGCGTCGTACCGCGACGTCTGGGCGCGCCAGCTCGAGCTCGTCGAGCAGCGCAAGAACGACGAGATCGCCGACACGCTGATCGTCGTCGAGCATCCGCACGTGTTCACGCTCGGCCGCCGGCGCGAATCGCGCGGCAACGTGCTCGCCGCCGGCGACGTCGAAGTGATCGAGATCGAGCGCGGCGGCGACGTCACCTATCACGGCCCCGGCCAGCTCGTCGCGTACCCGATCGTGCTCTTGCGCGACGGCGAGCGCGACCTTCACAAGTATCTGCGCAACCTCGAGGAGGCCGTGATCCGCACGTGCGCGCGGTTCGAGCTGGCC